>SCUC01000170.1 GCA_004322375.1 Bacteroidota bacterium | reverse complement strand
TCCGAATAAAATAACTGATGTTACGCAAATTCATATTCTGAGCTAAAAAATTAAGGTTAATGACGCGAACTCATCCCCCTTCCCCCTTCTCTTGCAAGAGAAGGGGGGACGAAGGGAGTTGAGTTAAGAGGCAAACCTAAAATTATTAGGTATTGCAGTTGTGTTGCGTAACATCAGTAAAATAAGTCATATATTATATTTTGGGAATTGTTATTTGAAATTTATTTGGGATTTGACCATTGAGATTTGTAATTTTAAGAACGTGATTTCAATTTAACAAAACAATTTCCAATAATCACAATAATTCCGTGTGTAAACCTTACTTCACAGCTTCTGTCGGAATCGGCACTTCCCACATAAGCCGCGCCACCGGATACACATTCAATTGTTTATCCCAATACGGTGAACGCTGATAGAAAAAATTCAACCGGGCATCCGGCGATGCAGCAAACGCCGAATCGGTCTTTACCTTATACGCAAACTCTTCCTTCAATCGTGGATTCGCCGCCAGAATTTCACGTGCGACTTTCTCCATTACATAATCCTCCGCATACTCTTTCTGTTCAAATACGGCATCAAAAAATCCCCATTGCACAAACGCATCCGGCGCCTCCGGTTCCAGTGCGTGGATAAGCACGCGCGCTGTCCTCTGGTGCATCCACGCTACAATGCTTCCGGCGGGAAATGTTCTCTTCTCCTTAAATTTTTCAACAGAAAATGTCACCGGGTGTCTTCCTTCAAACGGACGAGCCTGCCACTTGAAATTGGAGCAACGGTACATCTCTACTTCCAAATCCAGCGAAGCAGTCATCCGTTCAAGCTTCACACCATGATACTTCAAACGCTCGATAACTTCGCTCCATGGAGCGGGAATGATATACGCTTTCGGCGGCTCGATCGTTTTTGTTACGTAAATACTGTCGAGTCGTGGAATATCCGCCTCGAACGGTTCGTTGGTATATTTAATCCAATCTCCTCCGGAAACATCGCTCTTCTCAATGGTCTGTTTGTATCCCTTAAAATGTGTTATCGTTGACGACCCTTTCCCGACGCCAAACAATAACGGATACGGATTTTCAAGCGCGGTCTTTGTCTGTTCATCCGCTTCTTTGATTGCGTTCTTCAACATGCTGTATTCTTCATTCACCCGCTCGATTGTCACCTCTAACGTTTTATATGTTCCCTCGACCCGCGTCTTGTAATCTTTCAGCATGTGGGTTTCAATCAACAATCCAGGGCGGTTGTGAATTGCCGTATAAGCCGTCGAAAATCGCGGCGGCGTGGGCCACTCTAATAACCCCTTCATCGGTTCCTTATTATCTGCAAAAAATACGTAGGGAATAATATCTTCTCCCAATTCCTTCATGCGCGATTCAAGCGCGGGAATATACGAATCATTCACCCACGTTCGCACAGGCTCGGCAATCATCTCCCGCGTCTCAATGCTATACGTAACAATGTGCTGGAAATCCGCGCCATCCGTAACGTGGCAATCAACAAAAAAGTCCGGCAGCCACGCGTTGTACATTTTCAGCCAGGCTTGCATTTCGGGTGAATCAGCCTTCATGTAATCGCGATTGAGATTCAAATTCTGCGCGTTGACGCGCCACCCCATCTCCTCTGGTCCATTTTGATTGATGCGATTATACTTGCCGAATCGCTCATGCCCGTCAACGTTAAATATCGGGATGATGAGCAAATTCACATGGTCAAGCAATGCCGCTTTTGTCTTTGTGATTGCAATATCCCGCAGCAGCATCAGGCACGCGTCCTTGCCGTCAATCTCACCCGAATGAATCCCGTTCTGAATTAAAATTGTTGCCTTCTTCGATGTCGCCGACTTCTTCGCGTCAAATGTTTTCTCGCTCGAAGCGATTACCAGAGGCAGGTCTCTCCCCTGCAGACTTTTGCCGAAACTCGTCACTTTAATCCACGGCGAAGCCTTCTCCAGCTCGCGGCAGTACTGCATCGTCTCATCATACCGCGGCGTCTTCTTGAAATCACTCTTCTCATAATACGTCAGCCATTTTTCCGGGACGGATTGAGAATATGCTATTGACAAAGTGAGTAGAATATAAAGAACGTATTTTTTTTTATTACACATTTTAGAATTTAGATTGTAGATTTTAGATTGATTTTTAGATTTTCACTTTCAAGTCATTGCGAGGAGCCAAGCCATCATGGAGCACGGCGGGCGACGTGGCAATCCCCATTCATGAAAAAATACAACACTGAATAAATTATTAACTTTTTACTTATGCCTTTTTTCTCTTCTGATGTTTTCCCACTCACCACTTTTTCTAATTTCATCTAATATAGACTCGAAAGACCACAGATACTTATTATCACTAAACATGTAGTTGGCTATTTTCATGAAATCTCTGGACTCTCTTTTTGTGAGCAACCATTCTGATTCAACCGCCCTCGGATTATCTGCTTTAATTTCAAATTCAGCTAAAACTTGATTTAACGTGTTGATGCGAGAATACCTTCGCGACTCCTTATGAATAGCTGTAATAGTAAAAGCAAATTTGTCCTTATATGGTTGTGATTCAACCTCAAAGGAGTATCGGAAGCCGCTGTAGGTTTTTATCATCAATTCTTCTCACCAAAGTCATATTGAAAAACCAGATGAAGTCCATTTCTATTATGTGGAATCTCTTTTATTACTACTCTAATAGAACCAGTTTTCAAACTATTATTATTCTTATCATAAATAACAGGTGCATCAACAACGTAACTTAAACAATCTGTCATCATTGAGACCAGGGATTCTTTTTGTTTTATATATAACTCGCCTTTTTCTCGTGTTTGAGATACCTGAACTATTAAGTTAAATGTTTTCGCTGGAATTTGAGGATATAAGTGGGGATTTCCATCAGAGGTTACCTCAGACATTATTCTAAAACGGGGAGAAACTGACGCCCGCTTCTCAATCCCATTAATATTAGAACGTAAATCACTTCTTGATTTAGCTATTAAACTTTGATCATTTATCTTTTCAAATGTCTGTTCAAGTTCCGGCGTTAAAGCTACCCCAAAATGATCACGAGCTATCGCCTTAATGGTTTCCCCAATTAAACGCTCCTTGGGAAGCGTCTCAAAAAAAGATCCTTCTACAACTGATAATCGAAGATTATCCGACCGTGCATTGGTCCGTACAAAATAGAAGCATTTACGTTTGAATGTATTGTAATCGTGCTGATGAGAATACGGGAAGTCGATTGCTTTTGCTAACTTAGCTACCATATCACTACCGTTCAGCTTTGTTATTTCCTCTAATGATTTCCACTGGGTAGGAATAGTAGAATTAAAAGAAGAAATCGTTGAACCTTTTGAATCTTTTAGTTCAAACAAGCTGCCATTTTGTAGCTTGTTATTCTCAGCAGATACTGAAAACATAAAATCAGGAAAATTATCGGACTTTGAAAGGAAAGTAAATCCTAAAAGTGACGATAATACATTATCCCGTACTTTATGATCTTTGCCTTTTAAAATTTTAACAAAATTCTTCCGAACATTTTGAACCAACAATGTTTGCTTAGTGTGGATGCTCGAATTAACTTTATTTTGTATCTCGTTCCAATTTAAATTCTGATAATCCTTGGGAAATAATTGAACAATCTGTCTTAAATTTGATGGACGATTAGAAATAACGATGTTTTTGATGAACTCATCAGAGGAGACTTTAGTAATTATTTCTGTTACTAATTTTTTTGAATAATTTTTACGGTCATCTATATAAGAAAATCTACCATTCTCCGATGCAATAACTTCTAGCGGCTCATGGAAATAAGATGAATCTTTTGAAAAAGAAGCGATAGTCTTCGCGAAAAAAATCATTACATCCTGCATTCAAAGATCCTTTTATAGCAAGCTTATTTGTTTTTTTAACAAGGAACGTTCTAAAAATTGTTTCTCTTTATTCTGGCCCCATATCTCCTCAAGGTTTGATGTATATCGGTACCCCGCGTAAAACTTCCCAATATCATCACTCGGTTTCTGTTCCTCACACCGTTTTTTTATCGCGTTCACATTTTTCAAATCAAGCTCAATAGAAACAGATGTTCTGCCAAGCTGGTTTGCTACAACGGCAGTGGTACCAGTTCCGGCAAACGGATCAAGCGCTTTATCTCCGGGCATTGAGGATGAAAGAATAATTCGCGTAAGCAATTCTATCGGCGATTGTTGTTTATGCAATCTATTTCCCTCCTTATCGCGCAACGGTTCCTCTCCGGCAAAATATCCTGACGTTAATTCTCGAATGTCATCCCAAATATCGGTTACGAACATTCCATTCTCACGTTCATATTTGTAGCCTTGCGGCAACGGGGGATTTATTCGTAACCGATTAAATACCCTCGGCGTTTTTCCCTTGGTAGCGAATGCGATTACTTGATACTGTTTTCCATAACGATGGTTTCCCGGGACAGCCGATGTTTTCTTTTTCCAAACAATTAAATTCTGAAACACCCACCCTGATTCTCTCAGGCATTGCAAAACATGCTCCGTATTTTTCTCTCTCTGCATGAAATAGATTGCGCCGCCTTCCGTGGTCAAATCATACACTTTTTGTGCAATTGTTTTCATCCAGTTCCAATACTCCGCAGGCTCCATACTATCATCGTGTTCAGCATACTCTTTGCTCTGGTTAAATGGTGGGTCGAGAAATGTCAAATCCACAGTCCCGACTATTCGCGATAATAATAGCGTAGTACAATCACCAAGCATTATTTTCCCCAGCCCAATCTCATACTCCTTCGCAGAAATGACATATTCAATGTCTCTTTCCTTTATATAAGATTCTTGTGTAATTTTAATATTAGCTTGTCTTTGTCTTTTTTTCGTTGCCATTTCAAGTTATTTCATTCTGCATAAAGATACTAAATTTTCTACAGTCGCAGCTTAATTTCAAATGCTAATTCCCATAACTAAGCCTCGTTCATCAGTCCGACAATTATTCCTCCGACAAAACCAATAATCGCACCGAATACAATCCCATTAAGGGGATCGGCAGAGCTTTCAGTGCTGTGATTAGCACAATCAACCATACACGTAGCAAATCCTAACAGGAAGCCTGCCCCTCCACCCCAGAATAGTCCCTTCACAGCATATTCTACAACTGCTGTAAATCGCTTTTCCTTTTTCCATTTTTTCTTTCTTGCCTCTTCTTCTTGTTTCGCTTTTTGTTCCTCCTTTTCTATCAATTCCTCATTTTGTTTTCGTGCTTTATCCATAAGAATTCTTTTTTCTGCATCTACTTTATCTCGCGCTTCTTTAGCCAGAGTCTTAGCAGAGGATAGAATTGCTATGGATTGAAAAAAGGAATCAGGTGATTTACCGCGATACTTTGTTTGTACTTCTACTAATTGTTTATTAACCGTTTTAATAATTTTTAATACTTCTTCAGAATAATCGTTGCCTTTAGGTAAGATATTCCTAACCTCTGTGAAGTCAGCTTCTTTCTGCTTGATACATTCATCAATGCGTTGTTCCTTTAATGAAGGCAATTCCTTGATAATTTTTTCTAAGAGCTGCAGCGAATCAAGAAAATCAAAATACGTTCCTGATTCATAATAAGCTACGGCTTGAGAGTAAGTATTTTTTATGCTTTGAAAAGAAGTTCGTATTGAGAAAGATTGTTCGGGAAGATATTTAGACAGTTCTTCAAGTAATGTTGTCGCTTGCGATAATTTATTTTGACATGCTTGCTTCTTTCTTTCTGCAATATCGGTCAAGCATGCATAGACGTCATCACGTATTTCGTTGAATGCATGATCTGTATCAATCTTGATGGCATAATTTCTGTCAAGATTAATCGCAAGTTCAAGGTTCCTCATTGCGTTATGCCGATCGCCAAGCAAAGCTGAGTAAGTTGCTATATGGTAAAATCCCTCGCTGAACTTAGGATTGTATGCAATAGCTTGCTCGGCAAGTCCCTTGCTTTCTTCTAACAACAAATTCGCTTTTTTCTTTTCCTTTGAGTAATCGAATTCTCCTAATTGGAAATAGGTAGCAAGGGATGAATGAAACAACGCTTGTGCAGCAAGATTGCTAAATGAAGAATCTACAGAAATTTCTGCCTTTGCGTATCGTACTGCAAGGGTTAAATGGTTCTTCGCTTTATGTAAGTTAATAACATTGTCGTCCTCGTCTTTCCCTTGCAAAAATAACATACCGATATTATACTGTGTAAAAAAGTCTGTATCGTTATATTTTTCTGCTTCAAGAAATGCTTCGAGGGCTTTATCTAACAGTCCCTTTTTGAGTCGCTCACAACCAATATTAAAAAACTCTCTCGCTTTCGTTAAGGTTGGGCTTTGCAAGGTTTTATGAACAGCATCAAGCTTATCAATCAAGTTTGACAGATGCTCATTTTGAATCTGCATCTGCGTAACCAATAATCCAATCCCGTAATCAAAATCAGCCTGGAGGTCTTCGATGGAGACGTTGACATCGTTCAACGCAGATTCAACACGACTAAACCCCCAGTCAAGAGTATTAGTCATTGAGTTAAACCCTGAGCCGAACGTTTGTTCCAGACGCTCTGCGCTTGCGACAATTGATCTCGTCTGTTCAGAAATTTGCTCCCCGATAACTGAACCAGTTCGAATTATCTGTCCCTTAATATCACGTATGTACGAATTATGCTGAAGGTACTCTAGATAACTTCCGGTTCCCGGATACCATGACATAGAATAATAACGTTGTAAATGAATATTACAGTGACTATTCCCACTGTTAGTTTTTTATGTTCACAATGCACTCTTACCCGAATCGTTTCAATCAAACTCAGTGGCAATAAAAATCTATCATTCTCTCAATTGCCGCGCTGCACACGGGGTCAAAATCAATCAAGCTGAGAGTAAACATCCGGCAATCCGCCGCGGGACGGTAAAATCCTTCGGAAGCATACCCTGCCCCTTGAAATGCGCCAACCTTACTCGCATACTTCGTTGTTTTAAGGATGTTCATCTCTGCATCGTACAACGGTTTCCGTTTCTCATAATAATCCGATGCAAGGCGGTTAAGCTTGCCCCGTTCTCTGCCAAGGCTGTCAAATTGATGTTTCTCCCAGGGAGTCGGCAATGGAGTATCGTTCTCCATGTACTGTCTCCATTTTATGTTCTTGGGATCTAACAACGCGGTGATGTTCGGCTCCCACGGCTCAACACCTTTCTGGTAAAAATCATTGTACGCCACCTGCGATGAATAATATTCATCACCAAGCCCGCCAAACGAGTGACCGAACTCATGTACATACACGTAATCCATCTGCCACTCCATCCCCTCCTTATCTGTTTTTGTAAAACACGTTGCATAAAGATTATATATCCCTCCGCCGCCGTATCGGTTATCGTTGAACAGAATATGAACAAAATCATAAGGCGCTGCCGAAGCAATGTCGCGCATCGCCCTGTTTTCCGTTGTCAGCACATAGCGTGGCGTTTGGAAAAAATCGTAAGTAGTTCCAAGAGGAGTTTTTCTCCAGATGTTCGAATCCGGCCGGTCAATCCCCGATTCTTCCGATACTACTTCAATCGTCCAGACGTTAAAATCCTTTTTTCGCTCCTTAAACGGGTGCGTGGAAAACAACGCATCGGTAAAATGCTTGCAATCATTTCTGAATTTTTCAATTTCATTCTTTGTGTAGCCATCGCCCAGAATGACAATATCAACTTTCTTTTCAGGCGAGCCGTTGTTTAGCAACTGCGTAACCTTGAAATCATACGTGTGCTTCTCCTTGCTTATTTCGCGGAATGTATTCGGATCAATCAATGTTGAAAACACTTCGTGGAATACCATTTGCTTGTCGCGATGCGAAATCGTCAACTGCACTTTCCTCTTCGGCATCGGCAAACGAACGCTTTCATGAAATGTTCTGTGCATAGTAGTCGCTTCATCCGTGGTGAGCCATTCATTAAAAATCGTCGAGTAGCCGCGAGAGTAAATCAAGGTTGTTGTTGTTACGTCGTACACGCGAACTAAAAACTCTCCATAATTCATCGTGTCTATTAAATTCACCTTGCTGCCGGGCCACGAACCTTCATCATACACGGCGTCGAGACTGAGCGTCTCCGTCCCCTTCATCCCCGTGTGAAAGTAATCCACCCGCATTGTCCTGTCAACAAAAAAATCAGGGAACTTTATTGACTGTGAAAAACTTGGTGAGTAAGTGAGTATATGAGTGGTTAGTAAGAAAACGTAAAGAACAAAATAGTATGCGATACGAGAAGTGATAGATGGGTTGCGATATTGGAAATATTTCATTTTTTTACTTTTTAATTTTGACTTTTTAATTGAAAATAATCCCCTGCTGCCACAAAATAAACATAATTATCGCCGCAAGGAGAAGTGTTACAAAGATAAACGCCACGAATTTCGAAAACAACCATAGCATTTTAATAGGAAACCAGATAGGAAAGGTAAGAATTTTGAACAATGTCTTCATCGTAGTATTGCCATTAGCGTATCC
>SCUC01000169.1 GCA_004322375.1 Bacteroidota bacterium | reverse complement strand
TAAGCGCGTTCTTCACAGCCCGCTTCACGGCTTTAGCATGATAGATCATATCGTCAACCGTAACGGGTAATGTTGTTTCATACCCTTGAACGACATTGCCAAGCGAATCTCCCACTAAAATAATATCAATGCCCACCTGATCGAGATATTTTGCAACAAGAAAATCATACCCGGTCAACATCGCAATTTTTTCGCCGGTCTGTTTCATGTTCAGAACGGTTTTTGTCGTTACAACGCGGGGTTTGGAAAGAGATTTAGAGTTTTTCATAAATAGTAAAAACGATTTCCAAAAAAAGTAATTATAGCCCGAGGTTGCCCAAAAAAAAACAATTGCTCCACACGGCGTCCGCGCCGTGTGAAAATCCTGTCGTATTCATGGCTCTGCGTGGATGCAGAGCCGAGCGATGGGGCATTTTTTTGTCAGCCTCGAGTATTGTTCGTTACATTATTTAGCATATTCTAATTGAACCGGAAGTCCTTCTAACAAAGATTGAGAAGGCTCGATGAACTGTATGCCGAGAGTGTTCTCAAATCCTTTTTGAATACAAAATGCCGCTTCCTCAAATGTTACGGTTCGTTGTAGCGCTGTTTCAGCATCAATAGCATGTTCTATGAGATGCTGCCGCATTTCGTTCTGTTGTCCTATCGAGCTATTCGCCATGAGTGAGCTGATTTGAAGATGCTGGGGCCCTAACAAGAGCGAGCCATGCTGTAAGACCACATTTCCCAATCGTCGTTGCGCGCTGCCGATAAGCTTCCGGTTTCGATATTGAATCTCAGATTTTGCCGAGCTGCTGAAACACGCAGGCGAGGATGATTCGAAATACAATTCTCGCGTGGAGTTGCTTGCTGAAGTTAATTCTGCATTAATTCCCAATAGTTGTACTCCTGCAAGCAAGGCGTTATTTATTTGATGATAAATTTCATGCAACGATACGCGGTGGTGAGGGATAACTACGCAATAGGTTAGCTCATTCCAATGGAGAATAGCTCTGCCTCCTGTGGGCCTTCGCACTAAATCTATTCCCTCTTGTTGAAGCTTATCAGGATCAAATTCAATAAGGCTCTGATTGTAGCCGATTGAAATCGCCGGAGGGTTCCATCCGTATAACCTGAGGATTGGGGATTCTTCGTTATCGTTGATATGGCGAGCGAGAAACGAATCTATGAGCATATTGTTCTCTCCCCGGAGAAATCCTGTTTGTAAAAAAGCCCAGGTCATTTGAAGGCGGGAATGATGCCTCGTTTACTTTTTTCAATGAATTCAACGATGTGCTTCACTTCTTCCGTCATTTGCATTTCTGATTTGATGGTTTGAAGCGCCTGTGTAACGTTCATCCGTTTATGGTATAGTATGTCGTATGCCTGCTCGATTGATTTTATTGATTCAGGGGAAAAATTTCTTCTTCGTAATCCGACAGAATTCAATCCCTCAAACATTAACGGTTCATGCCCCGCGAGAATATAAGGAGGCACGTCTTTAGAAACGCGGTAGCCGCCGCCAATCATGGAGTGTCGTCCCACGCGTGAATATTGGTGCACCGGCACAATACCCCCGATAACAACATAATCTTCGATAATGACATGCCCTGCCATATTTACCGAGTTGGCAAGGATGACATGATTCCCAACCATACAATCATGAGCTACGTGAGCGTATGCCATGATGAAACAGTGGCTTCCAACGGATGTTTTACCGCTTGCCGATGTCCCTCGATTTAAAGTCGCGTATTCCCGAATTGTCGTATGATTTCCAATTTCTAACGTTGTCTCTTCACCATGAAATTTCAAATCTTGTGGAACGGTTCCCAAAACGGCTCCGTGATGAATTTTACATTCTTCACCGATTCTCGTTCCTCTTGCCAATACGACGTTCGAGCCAATCTTCGTTCCCTTACCAACGATGACATCATCTTCGATAATGCTGAACGGACCAACAGTTACATCTTCTCCGAGCGACGCCTTCGGGTTGACAATTGCTTTTGCATCTATTATTGCGCTCATACCATTCCTTTATATATGTTCAACTGTCCGGTTATCATGAACTCTTTTTTTCATTTGTGCCGCCTGCAACTTCGTTCCGGTCAACGATGGCGGCGCTTAAATCTGCCTCAGCGACCAGAGAGCCGTCAACAAATGCTTTCGCATTCATTTGTGCAATACGCGCGCGGCGAACTTGCATGGTTACTTCCATTATCAACGTGTCTCCCGGAACCACCGGCTTGCGGAACTTTGCATTGTTGATGCTGGTGAACATTGCTAGTTTCCCATCCGGATTTTCAAGCCCATTCAATAGTAAAACGCCGCCCGCCTGCGCCATCGCTTCAATGATAAGCACGCCCGGCATGACCGGTCGTCCGGGAAAATGTCCTTCAAAAAACCACTCGTTTACCGAGACATTTTTTAGCCCGACTATTTTCTCATCCAGCTTGAACTCAATAATTTTATCAACTAAAAGGAAGGGAAAACGGTGGGGAAGAATACGCTGTAACGCAAGAACATCGAATACGGTGCCGCCTTTCTTATCTTGCTGATACTTCCTAACGAGCTTTTCCTGGAGAAACTGCTTGCGAACTTTTTTCGCAAATTCGACATTGCTTGCATGCCCCGGACGGGCGGCTAAAATCTGGGCTTTCAGTGGTGCGCCGATAAGCGCAAGGTCGCCCATCAGATCAAGAAGCTTATGCCGGGCAGGTTCATTTTTATAATGAAGCTGCCTGTTGTTGACGATACCGCCTTTGTCTATAACGACCGCTTCGCCGATTCCAAGTTTTTTCGTAATGCGAACGATATCTTCATGGGGGAGGTCTCTATCAACGATAACTATCGCGTTATTTAAGTTGCCCCCGCGAATCAATCCAAGTTCGAAAAGATGTTCCACTTCGTGCAAGAAGCAAAAGGTACGGGCAGAGGAAAATTCGTCAATGAATTCTTTCTCCATGTTGAACAATCCGGTGTGCTGGCTTCCCAGAGCCGGATTCTGATAATCAATCATCACCGTCAGCCGGTAATCATCGGTCGGCAATGCGACGATATCAACGCCGTTTTTCTCATCCACGTAGCGAATAGTCTGGTCAATCTCCAGGAAATCACGTAGCGTATTTTGCTGTTCGATTTCTGCCTTGAGGAGAATGTCAACGAATGGTTTTGCGCTTCCGTCGCAGATAGGAGGTTCGATATTGTTTAGCTCGATGAGGATATTATCTATTTGAAGTCCGACGAGCGCGGCGAGGACATGTTCAACTGTATAAACTTTCGCTTCGCCAAGCTGAATGGTAGTTCCCCGCGCAACCTCGACGACATAATCAACAATTGCGGGGAGTTCCGGTTGTCCGGGCAAATCAACACGACGAAACCGGATGCCATGATTCGGCGGCGCCGGTTTAAATGTCATTGTTGTGTTCACGCCCGTATGCAGCCCGACGCCTTCTAACGTTATGGGCTGCTTGATTGTACGTTGATATGATTCCATTTGTCGTTTTTAGCTATTTTGGAGTTTCGTTTTGAGCCGTTCCACTTCAGCGCGAAGCGACCGAACTTCTTCTAACAATTCAGGCAACTGACGTATCGTTCCTTCAATGCGCAACGCGCGGCGATGTTCTTTTACCGGTGACCCAAAAAATATTTTCCCGGGTTCATCAATAGATTTAGGCACACCGGATTGAGCTGCAATCGTCGTACGGTCGGCTATGGAAATATGTCCTACTATTCCAACCTGTCCTGCAAATATACAATTTTTTCCGATTTTAGCGCTGCCCGATATGCCGCTCTGAGCGGCAATAACAGTGTTTTCTCCAATTACTACATTATGCGCAATCATAATGAGGTTATCTAATTTCGCGCCCCTTTTAATTCGTGTTTCCCCGATTGTCGCTCGATCAATTGTACAGGTAGCTCCAATCTCAA
>SCUC01000168.1 GCA_004322375.1 Bacteroidota bacterium | reverse complement strand
TGTTGATAATCTGACAAAATAGCCCGTGTGCGTTCAAATGCAGATAATTGAATTTGTTTCTTTTCATCAACATCTTTGCCTATACGAGGAAAACGCTGCTCATGATGGATCGGCGTAAGATTGCCGGTTATCAAATCAACATCCGCAATGAGCAATAAGGTTGTATTCGTCCCAATATCAATCGAAGCTATTCTCAAGTATCTAAATTCCAATTATTACAATTATCCCAAGTGAATAATTTACTTCCTTGCTGCTAAAGCAATCCATTCATTTTCTCTAAGCTCTTCAAGCAATATTAACCCTTGGCTCGTTATTGCTTCAATCATTTTCTCATGATCATGTTGGAGTAAACCGGAGAGAAGGAGGATACCGGTTGGCTTGAGTACTCTCACAAAGTCAGGCAATAATTCGATATTAGTGTTGAGCGTGAGATTAGCAGTAATAATATCAAAATCGTTTTGACTAATTTCCTGAACTGATTTATAGGATATATCAATTTTATCGCTTACCCCATTTGCGATAATGTTCTCTTGCGCGTTTTCTATAGACCATTCATCTATATCATTTCCAAAAGCAAAAGATGCTCCCAGTTTAATCGCAGCAATTGCAAGAATCCCTGTTCCGGTGCCAACATCCAGAACTTTTGAGCCGAATGCTAGATATTTTTCTAAAAGTTGTAACGTCAGGCGTGTTGTCTCATGATAACCTGTACCGAATGACATTTTCGGGTCAATTTGAATTACTATACGTTTGTTTACATTGTCATATTCACACCAGGATGGTTTTATGACTATTTTTTCTCCTACTTCAACAGGTCGTAGAGATTTTTCCCATTGTTCATTCCAATTTTCTTCTTGAAAAGTCCTAAACTTAAAGACCGCATTGGATGAAATGGTCTGTAGGAGAGAGGATAAATCGTTTTGAAGCATATTAAATCTATCCTCGCTCCATTTCGAAACATCCATGTAAGATTTGAAGCCGGAATCATCTTCAAGAAAACCTTGAAATCCTAATTCTATAAGCGTAGGAATGAGTAGCTCTTGCTGTGATGATGAAGCTGTTATTGAAACCTCGAGGTATGTTTTATTCATAATTTTTAAATAAGGAGGCTGTCTCAAAAGATGGTAGGCAAATCTTCATGGTTGCGTTTCCAACTCAAAACCGCAGACATAAAGCCTGCGACTACATTATAACCTGGTTTTTGAGACAGCACTACAAGTTTCTTTAATTTTGTGTGTAAATTACTTGAAGAAGCACTCTGCCTACTGCATCCAGGCTTTCAGCACTGCACTTATCCGGAGTATCCTCAGTAGTGTGCCAATAATTAACTGTTGCGTTAGGATAATTAAAATCTATCAAATCAATTGTCTTTATCCCTGCCTGATTCAAAGGTATATGATCGTCCGCTCCAAGATTGTTTTCTATGGCATTTGTAAACTGTTGGATGCCAAGGGAAAAAGCAGTTGACCAGACTAATTCCACTATATCAGGAGCAAATCGAAGTGATTGGCGTTCCTTTTTTATTTCTAATTGACTATCACCAATCATGTCAAGTAAAATACCGAATTTAGGAGAATAGTCCTTAGGCAGATTACTCACAAAATGTCGGGAGCCAAGCAGATAGTTTGGATTGTCACCCTCTTTTCCATAATCTTCACCATCAACAAATAGAATGTCAACACCGATAGTGGGGGGTGAATTTTTTAGACATCTTGCTATTTCAAGAAGAACAGCCACACCGCTTGCCGCATCATTCGCTCCTAAAATTGGTTGATTCCGTTTAGCAGGGTCTTTATCCTGATCTGCCCTGGGTCGTGTATCCCAGTGAGCAAGAAGAAGAATTCTACTCTTTGATTTTGGCATAAAAGAGCCAATGACATTAGTCATTGCCAATATTTCATTATCATAACCTTTTTTACTGAAATTCTGTGACCAGACTGTATCGGTATATTTTTTTAATTCATTTTGCAGGAACACAAGACAAAGGGAATGTCCTCTGGAGCCAACATATCTTGGACCAAAATTTGTTTGGGTTACTAAGAGGTCAAATGCTCTTTGTGCATCAAATATTGGGATATTAACCACAGGTTGCGTTGAGGAAGAGGGTTGTTCCTGCTGGTGTGATTGAGAAGAAGTAGGTTGCTGCACCCCTGATTTAGGCTGCTCCCTGGAGCAGGAAAACAGAAAAGTCAAGATGGAAGCAAACAATAAGAGTATGGTCGTTTTCATGGTTTGTAAAAATGCAAAAAAAAAATCAGGTAATCAAGGAATGGCTGGGGCATTCAAACTTAACGGTTTATTTTAGATAATTGAGAGTCAACCCACCCCTACCCCGCCTCTACGAGCCATAGGCAAGGAGGAGAATATAGGGTATGTGATAACAAATCACGTTCAAGCACAACCTAGTTATCTTACTGCGTAAGGTCAATAGTTAAAAAAAGCCATAATCATGTAACATTTTCATTATTAAAACGTTCTAACACTTAGAACTATTATCTGTTAAATTAAGGAAATAATCCATGAACAACCGTTGGTCGCTTGGCGCGAAATTAGCGTTATTTAGTTTATTTGCTGTTTTATTTGCGGTGATGTTGATAGCGCTTTCCGGTCGCTATCATAAATCCGAAGCTCAAGATTATTTTTCCGGTAATGATAAGAAAAATGTGGAGAAAGATTTTACTGTTAATGCGAATGACTACCTGCATCTCGACGTTGATTTCGGTGATGTCATTATTGACGGCACATCTGACAATAAGGTTCACGTCAAGGTAACTATG
>SCUC01000167.1 GCA_004322375.1 Bacteroidota bacterium | reverse complement strand
GCTATCCGCAGCCGCTCGTTATACGATTGAAGAGTGGTAACCTCAACAACCAATGAATTTAGCTGGCGTTGAATTTCTGTCACTTTTTGACCATAAAGCCGCTCAAGTTCCGGCGAAGCTATCGGCAATACCCTTCCTAACGGCGTGTACACTATCGCAACCAGCACAAGAGAAATAATAATTCCTATTGCCGTTAATGCTATAGCTGCCATTCCTATTGCATTGACTGAAAAAGACCTTAATTTCTTCGATTGATCGCTTGGAAGGAAAACGACTGTATATTTGCTATTTCCTTTACGACTTGGGGTAGTTTCAGCAAGCATTGGTGATTGTTACACCGTTATTGGAAGTCAGGGGCAAAATATAAGAAAAAATGGGGAAATTTACAAAGTGCTTGTTTTTTTAACGGGGCTGTTTCAAAAGATAGTAGGCGCAACCTTCATGGTTGCGTTTCCAACTCAAAACTGCAGACATAAAGTCTGCGACACACTATAACCGGGCTTTTGAGACAACCCTAGGGTGAGGAGGTAATAGTAATCAATAAATCAAAAACTCTTCTCTCCGCTTCATAAACTCATCAATCGCTCCCTGGTAAACCTTCCAGTCCACCCTTTTCCCGGATTGGATAGTTGTCCGCAGGGAGGCTACACCAGCCAATCTATCAAAAGTTTTTTCAAGGAATTTCAATCTGTCCGGGTACATGCTCTGCAAAAGCTCTAACATACGAACTGCCGTTGCAACCGGTTTGAAAAGTTTTTTATCACTCACATTTACGAAAACTCCACGGCACTCTACCCCTTTAAATTTTGGATTCGACGCTGCGACAGAATCAGCTTGGGGAGTAAACCGAATCGGATTGAATGTTACGCCCGGAAGATTTTCACCATTCAACTTCGATGCAAATTGCTTTTCGTCAATCCATGGCGCGCCGATGTATTGGAACGGATGGTCTGTGCCCCTTCCTTCCGAAACATTTGTGCCTTCAAACAGGCAGGTTCCCGGATACACAACGGTCGTTTCAAACATTTTAATATTCGGCGATGGAGAAGACCAGTGAACCGATATTTCGTTCAACCAGTACTCCCGCTTCCAGCTATGCATTGGTATGATGACAAGATCGAGTGTGGACATATCCCGCCACGAAAAAGCGATCATCCTCGCGATCTCGCCAATGGTCAACCCATGCCGAATTGGCATGGGAAACATCCCGACAAACGAAGAGAACGAAGTATCGAGAACAGGTCCCTCCGCCTCAACGCCATTAAGCGGATTCGGTCGGTCAAGGACAATAAACCGCTTCTTGTTCTCTTGCGCAGCCTCCATTGCTAATGCCATCGTGCTTGCGAATGTATAAAACCTCGCTCCTACGTCCGGCAAATCAAATATTAACGCGTCAACATCTTGAAGCATTTCCTTGGTCGGCTTGGTATACTTTCCGTACAGTGAATAAATGGGAATGCCAAGCTGGGGATCTACGGTTTGCTGGACATTTTCTCCTGCAGGAACATTGCTTCGGAACCCATGTTCGGGAGAAAATATCGCGGTAATGTGAACGCTTCGATCAAGGAGCTTATCAATTAAATGCCGTCCATCAACTAACAATGATGACTTGTTGCAAATCACTCCCACGCGCTTATTTTGCAGCACGATAGAATGTCTTCGAAAAAGCTCGTTGGCGCCGATGCTCACTTGCTCAATATGTTGCGACCTGGCATGTGAAGGAAACCAGAGTATGCACACAATGGAAGCGAGTAACAAATAATAATTTTTCATACAGTTATGATTCATGACATTGTTCAACAAGTTCAATAATAAAGTGGTTCCAAAGACTACGTCAGATTGTCATTCCCTACTCTACAGGCAGAGGGCAGATCGTTCACCGTCCGAAACCTATTGAGTGTCATTGGGAGGTCAATCAATGACCAGCCATAGTTATTTACATTGATGACATTGTATTTAGAGCTATGCGCCTTACCTCAACCCATCCCGCCGACTTACATCGGATTTTCGGGAATTCGTTTTTCCCTTCCCTACTGTGTAGGGAAGGGAAAGGGATGTGTAAAAGTAATGAAAACGTCACTTTCAGACTTCAAACGCAAGCAGAAAGACACATGTCATTAGCAGCAAAGCAACCTATAGCTCGTTCAGTAAGGAAAGATAACAAAAGCAGTTTTTGTAACCACCCTCAATTCAATTCCACCGTATTGGAAAGCTCATTGGTATCGTCTGACTTACGGGGGTAGTGTTGACGAAGGGCTTCGCCGACAGATTGAATTGCTCTGATGATACCATCACAATACTTTCCTTCTTTAAATTGCCCGGAAATTAACGCAGCAACTGCCCCCCAAAGTTGTTCCGCTTTAAGATGAATTCCTTCATCCGCAAGCACAAAGAATTGGCGCTCCTCGAAAAGAAAGAACAACAGCACGCCGCTTCGGTCTTTCGTTTTGTGCATCTGTAAGCGATAAAATTCTTTTAACG
>SCUC01000166.1 GCA_004322375.1 Bacteroidota bacterium | reverse complement strand
CGCTTTTGCAAGCTCGCGTTGTTTCTCCGCTTCGTTTAACGCCTTTGCCGTTTCCGTTTGTATCGTCTCGATGCGCTTCCGGGATTCCTCCGCCTGACGTTCTTCCTCCTGCTTATGCTGCACAAACTCAGCCCCCTGCGCATCGTATATCTCAATTATCTTTTGATTGAGCGCCGTCTCGCCGGCTTCGATGGCGTCGCGCTTTTGTTGCTCGGATGCTGTAGAATTTTCAATGAGAATTTTTTGTTTCTCCCACGCCGCCTTCGCCTCTTCAACCTGCCTGTCATATTTGTCTTGAATAGAAGCAATCTCAGCTTCACTCGTGAGTTTCACAACTTCCAGCCCGGATAAACGCTGGCTATTCATAGCTTCATCCGTGATTTGAATTGCCTGTCTCACGCCCTCGGCAGCTTCCTTGGCACGCTTAATTTCTAAACGAACAGCATCGTCACTGTAGAGAATGCCCGGGTGTTCAAGTTCTAAAATCTTCCGGGCATTTTCAATCGAAGAATTAGCGAGGCGCATTTTATTCTGGTAATCTGCCTCTTGCTGCTCGCGTAATATTTGAAGCTCATCAAGCGTCGCTCCCTTTATTGATTGCTTCATGCCTTCAAACGAGAATCGGACATCATCAGCTTTTTTCTTAGTGTCTGTAAGCCACGATGTCAGTCCCACGCCAATCGTTACCAAGCTCCCGATGATAGCAGCCGTGCCGCCGCTCGCGATGCCCAGCATCGTCATCATCGAGGCAAGCCCGAAGCCTGCTGTGATTCCACCGCTCAGCGAGTTGTTTAATTTATCGAGTTTCTCGTTACCGCCCTCTGCGCTTGATGCCATCCCGATAATGGAAGTCGTCAGGAAACTTACTGCCCCGAACATCTCAAGCGACTCACGCTTCACTTTGTTCAACTTCAACCCGTGTTCATCGAGTTTCTTGTTTGTGTTATCTATTTTCGGAGGTGCTTCATCAAATGGCGTTGGAGCCGGAAGGTTTTGCGTCTCGGTCGCAACTCGCTTGAGCTGCTCTTCATACCTGCTAAACTCCGCCTCGATGCCGGAGAAGTCCGGCGCCGCTATCTTGAAGTTCAAGAGCGGCTTGATTTGCTGACCCGTTGCCTGCGTCATCATCAGCGCAGACTTCAACCCCTCCTTGTACGGGGTCAAATCAATCGAGAACGATATTTCAAAGTTTTGTTTTGCCATAAGAGAACCCCCTCTCTTTGTAAGAGAGGGGGCAGGGGGTGAGTTACATCTGTTTCATCAACAAATAATTCAGCTTATCAAGCGGGTGTTCGAGCTCGCTCAACTCATCGAGCATTTCTTCGCGCTTTGCGAGTCGCAGCAGACCGTACTCAATCACGTCCGAGTAGAACCAGTCGTTCCACATCTCGCGCCAGAGTGCGCCGTTTGTTCCCGCGCAGAGCATGATGATTTGCCGCGCATGAGCTTCAAACGTTACTGCTTCGTTTGAGTCAGTTGTAAGTTTTCCGAATTCGGTAAGGAGTTCAGACGCTCTCTGATGTTCTGAGCGCGTTGCTCGAAAAAATCCTGAATCACATCGTCATACGGGCGCAAGTCCTCGATGTCATCCAGCTGCACGCCGGATGCGTTTTCAACAAGGCAAATGTCAAGAATGTCTCTGAGTTTTTTAGCGTCAAGAGCAACATCAAATCTTTTCTTCGAATAATCTTCAAGACCTTTTTTGCTCATCATCGCCTCGAGCGAATCGAACCCGAAGCATTTCAAAAAATTTTTGATACGCTTTGTACCCGGGAGCGCAAGAGTTTTTGTTACCGGCTTACCGTCATTTCCCGGAAGGTTGTATTTCTGCTGTGTCATTTTGAACCTCATCGTTAGTTAATATTTCAGTTGAATTAATTTCAAGTATATTTCCACTCACATCTTTAAGTCCTGCGCTGTCCGCCTTATGCCAAACCCCCTTCGATTCCTGCGCCGTCAAATACTCGAGCGCATTAGGATGCGGCAAAACGTTGCACGCCAGGCATCCCGTGAACTCTCCCGCGTCAGCCTCCTCCAACTCAATCACGCACAAGCTGTCATCCTGTGATTTCCGTTGCAGCGACACATCTAAGTTGTGAACGCCCTGCAAATGTTCCGTTTCAGCAACAACATAAATTCTCATATCTCAAATCCCATATCTCAAATCCCATATCTCAAATTACAGTCCATAGACCGCTTTAGTCGAATTGTAAAAATCAATCACTTCCTGCTGCGACCAGACAACGCCCCGCTTCACCATGCACGCTCCGAGTTTGCCGGCGAAATACCTCGCGGAGTTGCCATCGCTCCCCATCGTCACTGCCGATGCTGTGATGAGCTTGCCTACCGCCGCCGCAGAGGCTGCGCCGTTGTCAACTCCGGAGTCAACCCACAACTGCACGTTGCCAGCCCGGGTAATCGTCATCACGCAGAGATGCCAGGCATTATCCGTAATCGGCGTAGTCGTTCCGGTTACTGTCACCGATGTCGCGGTGTCGCGGAACAAACCGCTCAGCTTATCGTCTCCGTTCGTGAAGCTCATCAGGAAGGTGGAATCGCTCTCCAACCACTTACCACATATCGCCTCGTCTGCAGACGCCGGGTTGCCGTTCTTCTTCACCCACGCGACAATAGTCGCGTCCTGCGCTTCCGTGATGGAAATTTTATCAACGCGCATTCCGTTCGACGGCGAGGAAACGTTTGTCCACAATCGTAAGCTTGCGCCGGCATCGTTTGCGCCGGCAGTAAAGTTGAAGACGCATTTCGCGTAGCTGCCAAGATTCGTGAACGCCGCCGTTTGTCCCGTTGCGCCAAAGCCAACATTCAGATTAACGCCGGCATCGCCCCGCTTCGCCCAGAGCTCCACTGTATATTTTTTGCCGGCGACAAGTGTCGTGAACTTTGTTGCTGCAAGCGAGGCATAGTTTGCAGCCTGGCTGCCCGCGCCGCTTGAAACTATCTTTAGCGCGTACGTGCCTTCATACGGATCGGCGACAGTGGAAACGCTGTGGTTCCCCGTTCCGGTCCAATCGCCGACTGTGTTCTGCTCAAAGTCTCTGTTATTCGCGTTGACGATTCGCTCTCCGAGATTGAGATTCGACTCTGAAGATTCCTTCAAAGAGACTTCATCAATCCATAAGATGTCACCCGATGACGGAGCCGAGAGAGAAGAGATAACGATTTCAGGATTCACGCTCGCCGCGATAAAATCGAATTGCAACTCCTGGAATGACGTTGTGAGAACTATTCGTTGCGATGCGCCTCCAAGGGCGAACTGCACGTAGCCGCCGTTCCATGCCGTCTGGTATTTTGTCGAAAGGTGAAGATGATAGCTCCTGCCCACGACTAAATTTTTAATGTCATCGGAAAGTTTCAGAAGCGTTGCGCCGGCGCTCGCGCCTACCGTCAGCTTGCCGCCGTTGCCCGATGCGCCGCCCGTTGTCGAAGCGAATGTGTCGTTAGCGTTTTGCTTCACCCAATTGCCGATGCCGGAAGTGAAGCTGCGGTTGTTTGTATCGAGAGCGCCAATCAGTTCCGCACCCCGGAACTCCGTGTCGGCGATAGAGAGATAATCGTTCACGCCATCGAGGTCGAGTGAAACTTTATCGGCATTCCACGCGGAAGCTGCCATGCCGTTCATCGAGACAGCCCTGTCGTAGGGAGAGACGTCAACAATGCTTGTCTGCCCGACATATTTTTGCAGAGCGGGATTAACGAGAAGGATAAGACTTGTCGGGTCGAACATCCCGTGCATCTTCCAGAGATAATCGGAAACTTTTGTTCCCTCGCTTCGCCACTTTAAAGGGATGACGCCCGGCTTCTTCCGGGAGTGTTCGTTGGTGTAACCAACCGTATAGTTTGTGTTTTTCAGAACGGTCGTTTCCTTCTGGCTCATCAACCAGAGCGTCGCACCATCATCATGCGCTCCCTCCCATAATTGGAGGTCGGTATACGCCGTCTGCATCAGCTTCACGGCGTAAGCGTTGCCCGCTCCAAGCTGATGCGGCACGCCGTCCATTAGCATTATCTCCGACATCTCCGGAGACGCCTGGAGCGAATCAAGCTCCAACCCTCCGAGGTTGTACAACGCCCTGTTCTTTTTATCGAACGCCCAAACAAAAGCGATGCCTTCCGTCCGTATGTCTGCAAGTTTTATCAACATAAATTACCTTTCGTCGTCCTGAGCGAAGTCGAAGGATTACGACAACGTCAAAATATCCATTGCCGATGTAATCTTATCGGCTTCACGTCCGATTTTGAACGGCAGCGTTGCCGGGTTCTTCCGACTGTACGTATTCGAGTACCCGACCGTGATGCCGCATCGTTGATACCTGTACGCCTTCGCTTCGTTGCCGATAACGACAAGCAGCACGTCAATGTATTTATTGATGAAGCCTTCGACAAGCTGGAGATTCGTATAGTCACTCTGTGCAAGAGCGCCATCAATCATAATCGGCACGCCCGTCTGGTGTATCACGCCGTCCATTAACGTGATGGTGAACGGCTCGCCATTTACTTTTAATTGCTCGCTCTCGTACCCGCCGCAATTCTTCCAGGTCGCGCTGCCGCCGGCTTTCACCTCGGCAAGCGTTGGCTGTGTTACTGCAGTTGACTCACTTGTCCGTTCCGCTATAAATAAATAGACAACCTCGGCGACTACTTTTGACTTATCAATATTCATAGCCATACCAAACGGCATGAACCTGAACTTCACACACAATGCAAGAATGAATACGATTGAAACGATGGTTAAAACTAAATTTGAATCCATAATAAATGTCCTTAGAATTATTTTTGTGTGATTCCGAAAACCGTGCTATAGACGACTAACCCCTGATGCGTAAACTCGTATTGATACCCTTTGTAAACAATGATGCCCGTTGTTTGTCCGCCGATGGTGAACGTGTTGCTTTCAAACGTTGTGCGAAGCTTCCGCAGCAGATCATACGCGCCGCGCTGTCCTTCTTTTTTTGAGCGAAGCGACCGCGCTCCGACCATGAACATAAAGTCCTGGTCAGCCAGCGTTACGAGTCCGTTCTGCATCCGGGCTTCTTCCACCGGCACAAGGTCGAGACTGTGAATGTAGCAGAACGGCGTGCGCCCAAGGAGCGCAACTACTTCACTCTCAAGAATGAGCGGCTCGCGAACGTCAACCGTGTTGAACTCCGGAATGTATTGCTTCACATTCGCAATAAACTCATCTTCAATATCTTCTACATTAAAATCCATCTCAACTACTCAACTACTTACCAATTAACCAGTCGCCTAAAATTATCCCCGCCCTCTGCGTATCCTCCGGTTGAAACACGATGTACGGTCTCGCCGGCATCACAATCTCGTAGCTTCCGGTGCGCCTGAACTCGACCGCTCCGCGCTTCCGTCTCTGCGCTGCCGCTCTCGATATAAATCGTACCTTCTCATTCCCCGTCTTTTTATCCTCCGTTCTTTTCAACAACAACGTTTGCGGGTTGCGCTTAATCACCGCTCCGAACTGATGCGGCGGCGCATAAGGAAGATTGGAGCCGTATATAATTGAGATCTCCGTTACTTCCGGTATCATAACCGATTTTTTTAATCGTCCTGATTTTTGTAGTGTCTGCCCGCCCTCCCTTTTTGCCCGCTTCGATTGCTTCCACTTATCGGGACGTCCCTCTTCTCTAAAATTTTGCTCGAACGAACTGACCTGCATAAGCGCAATCTCCATCAGCGCAGGCTTCATGTTCGCTGCCCGCGAAAGCATCTGCCCCAGCGTTACGTTAAGCTCGTTTAATCCTTTTATTTCATTCATGCTTTGCACTTACGATTTTCCCCTCTCCTTTTAGGAGAGGGGTTAGGGGTGAGGTCGGTTAGTACCCCGTCATTTTATCGTTTGAAAAATTCCTATCGCCCGTTGTGAGCTTCACCTTTGGCGTTGACGTTGCCGCCGGCGGCGGGTCAATCCCGATGCTCGCGCTTCCTTCAGAAACCTTTTGAAGGAACTTCACGGCGTTGTTATAGTTCGTTTCAACCGTATCATTCATGGTAATTGCCGGTCGCCGCGAGTACAGGTTGTATAACGCAATCTGACTCGACAGTTGATTCACTCTCGCGGGCGTTGGCGAGACCGGCACGGTAAACCGGACAGCAAGATAGCTGTCAATCTCGCTGTCCGCATCCGTGATAGCCTTGCCGACAACTTTGTCGTCAACAATATCGCCCTGCTCGGAAGAGAGCTGCGCAAGTTCTTCCGGGGAACAATAGCTTAATATGTCTGCTTTAGTCGAGTACGCCATGTTATGTTCACCTACAATTTCCCCTCTCCTGTAGGAGAGGGGTTAGGGGTGAGGTAGAAACCTGAGGAAGCTCTCGCCTCCTCCGGCTTTGTCAGGAATTCCTATCTATGCCAGTAGAGTAGGAAGGTGGAATTAGCTGTTACTTATCTTATGAGAGAACTGCCACATGCCATAGCCGCAGTTGTAGCGGGCTTCAACCGAATACAAGAACGAACCTTTCTTAAAGACTGTATCCGAGTTATTCGGGTCTTCCATTGCAACAAAAATCGGTTTCTTTCTTGTCTGGAAAACAAACGGGCGAATTGCAGAGCCGACAAAATCCAGATACCAATCGTTAGCATCGGTGAGGTAAGGATTAATATTGTAATCAAATGCGCCCTTCAGCACGTTCGTAGTGTTGCTAATCGTTGTTGCATTGGAGAGTTCCTCAAACACACCTTCGAGATCAGGAGGGGCGGTAACCAGCAATTTCAATTTTCCGAGAGATTTAATAAACGGTTTTCCCTGGTCGTTTTTTAGGTTGCGCATCTTCGCTCTCGCGGTTTTAAGGTCTGCCGTTACTTGCGCCAGAGTAATTCCCGTGCCGGTATGAAGATTGCTCAGCGAACCCGATTTGCGCATCACATGATTGGTGGCATAAAAATTCTTGCCATCATAACATGTGGTTGACGTGCCAGCTACGCGAACGCTGGTGAGCAATTCGTCGGGATGACGCCTGCCTTCTTCTGCCAGGCTGATTATCTTTGGTTTATAAATGCCAAGCCTATCATCCTCAATATCTTTGCGCTTCACCTCAATCGTGCTCTCCCAATCCTTATTTTGAAGAATGTAATTGACGCCGGCAAGCCCTTTAATTTCTTTGTCACCTAACCACTCGCGCATTCCCGGAACTTCGCCAAGCCATTGATAATTTTCATCAGCGCCTTCGGATTGCGTTTCCATACATACCTGGGGCCACTGAGGCTCTATTGCATCATAAGCTTCCTGGAAGATAGCGCGGAAGTTTTTCTGGAGACCGACAAGCGTTGAGGCGTTCACCACCAGCCCAACGCCAAACAAGCTGCCAAGTCCAATCAGCCACTCGTATCCGGAGGAGCCGTTCTCGTTTTGCGTAGAAGCGAGCGCAGGCAGCGTAACCATCAGCATCGTCATCGCAACCAGAATGAGCGTGCGAAGGCGAGGCGTAACCTTAAACTGTTTCATATTTTTTTTCTTTCGTTAATGAATAAAAAGTTGTGAATTACCGTAGGGGCGAGGTCACCTCGCCCCTACAAAATCATACATCAAGTTTCGATTAATATTGAAACCATCGCGCCGGAAGCGGTCTCGTTCGTTCCGCCTACCGTAACGGAGACAACGTTCCCCGCCGCTACGACATTCAGTGCGGACGGCGTTGCTGAATCAACATCGCCGGCAGCAGAGCCTGCCTGCGCAATCGTGATTGCGCCAGCCGTGATGGCAGTCGCTCCAATCTTGCCCGTGAGAGTTGCATCGCCCACGGTGAGCGCTCCATCCGTTACAGACCAAATTTTTGTAATCGTGCCGGCAACGGGCGAGACTACGCGATACACTCCCGTGCCGACTAACGTTGCAACCGGAATCAGTAAGACAACTTTATTCGCCCCGATGTTTGCGCGGGCGGTTCCAACATCGGCAACGTCAGACAAATTGTTTGCTGCCACAAGGTCGCCATCGAGGGAGAGCGTCGAGCCGACTTCTACCCAAACGCCGTCTGAGTCAACGTCAACCACCTTGCCGCCAATGGAGCGAGTGCCGGAGGCTGACGTTTTCGCAACCGTCTGGTCGTCAACGATATAGCAGGCTTCACCTATTTCGGTCCTGGCAATCAAGTCCGTGCTTGTAGAGTTTTTATACCGGAAGATTCCGCGCTCCACGTCAACCGTCAAATCGCCGTCGCTGCCGTTGGTATTATCCACCTGCGAGGCAGCGCGTCCGACCGCTATCTTGCCGGTCGCCGCTGTGCCTGGCTCTGCGTACCCGCTGGAGTTGAGAACGATGAACGCACCGGCGTAAATCTTTTTAGCGGTGGCTACTGGGAAAACAAATAATGCGCCTTCGCGCTTCGGCACATCCGCATCTTCCGTCAATGCCGTCATCCCGAACGGGATGAATTTGAACTTGAACATCGCAAGTCCAAGAAGCAGCAGCATAACAATGCTAACTGAAAATTCTAACCACATAACTTTTATCCTTTAAATTGTTTCTAAAAAAAAATGTTTACTGACTACCCTACGGGCTGTAAGCTGGTTACTGAGCAACCGTGTTATGCTTCTTTAGCGCATCTACATTTACGCCCATATTTTTGGCAATAACTAAATCCGTCTCTGTCAAGCTGCCGTCGCTCTTATGCACGTCATCAACCTTAATTTTGCCGATGGGAACAATGACGGGAGCCTTCGCGGTAAAGTAATCTTCAAACGTTTGCATGTTGGAAGCTGCCCACGCGCGTTGCGCTGCCAACCAGTTGGTATCTTCCTTTTGTCCTGGCGTGATGCGTCCGGACTCGATGCCCTTTGCAATGACGAGGTTAAACTTTTCATCTAACCGTTCCTGTTCGAGCTTCTGCATCCTTGCCGTTACAGTCTGCAAGTTGCTTACGTTGCCCTTGCCTGCAATGATGAGACCTTTTGCTTCATCAACTGATGCGGTCTCCGGCAGACCGAGTTCCTTCAGAACGGAGGTATAGTTTGCCGTGATAGTCGCAACGGACTGCTTGAGCGTGTTGATGTGGTCGAGAAGAACCTGGAAGCTCGCGATATTGGCTGTTGCCGCAACGGCGCCCTTCATCTTCTCCATCATCAAATCCATCGCTGAAATAATTTCATCTTCCGTAGCGCCGTCAGCAAGCCCTAACATGCTGCGGAGCTTAGCTATGATTTTATCCATAAAAAATTCCTTACTTGTGAATAGAAATAAATTGAGAGAATTATCTTTTGAAACAATCGGTTGCAGCTCGTCAAAGAAGGGTTCGTTCGTGAGCGCCGCGTTAAACACCGCCATCGGCACGAGCTTGCCGGAAACTTTATCCGCAACATCAAATGCAAACACCGGTGAGATATACCGGTATTCTCCCTCTTCAATATGCTTTGTTGCTTTCGGAGTCCATCGCACGTCGGTGGCAAATAAGATATTGTCGCGGACTACAAGGTTGCCAATCCATCCGGCTGCCGGCGCTTCGCCTCCTTTGAGCGTGGCATGTTCATAATCAACAACGAGGTCGCGCTTTGGCGAGCGCGCCTTCCGCTCGTTGTTATATTTAACCGCCGCCGCAATATGCGCAGGCTGCACTTCGAAGCTTCGCATACCCTGTGCGGGGTCATTGTAGCCGTCCCACTTGCCGGGTAATAGAAGCTGAAACTCAGTCGGAACTTTTCCGCCAAGATCGAGCGAGCTCATGGCAAAATGTTTCGCTTGAATCATCGTATGAGCTATGAGCAACCGTTTCATTCGTTCGCCTTCAATCGTTCGTTCACCCGCTCGCGTATTTTTTGAAAGTCCTGGAGAGATTTTTGCGTAAACAATTCTTCCATCACGTCAGCGATGATGCGCTTCGTGATGTATATGCGTAGCTGTTTCCACCTGAAGAGGAGGCTAATGAATCCTGAAACAATGGCAACGACAGTGATTAGATAGACGCGCACAAGTTGCTCAAACTCCGGCGTGAGGAGGATGCTCGCGCAAATCATTGTCAGTCCGATATAGTATTGACGGGCGCTCATTCGTCTGCGTTCGCTCCGAGTTCCTTTTCAAGCTGCTCGATGCGCTTGTTGATTGTATCGAGCGCAAGCCGCTTCTTGTGCAAATCCTGAACATAAATTTTCAGCTTCATCTCATCGTAGGTGTCAACATACACGCAGTCAATGTCCATCGGGTCAAACAGTACCAGCATTCCTTTAACGATGACATCGGCGCTGATGCGCAGTTCCTGCCTTCGTTCCCTGGCAACTTGTAACTCTCCTTTTTTTTGAAAAATATTTTTGTCAACTACCATACAGTTGATACCTCTTCATAATCGTAATCAGTTTGAGAGCATAGAGCGGGTCAGTGGCATAGCCCGCGTTGGCAAGTTCCTGCGCGAAGCCTTCAGGCGAAGTTCGTTCGAATGCCTTGCTGTATCTTAACGATAAACTGAGATACATGCCGTGAGTGCGAAAGCATTCTTTTATATTTGTGTATCTCGCAAAGCATACGCTGTCGCCGGCTGTCATTGTCCCGTTCTTCATCGCCTTCTCCCTCGCCCACACAAAGCGCGGATGATACATATATTGCTTCACCGCCTGGAATGTGTGTCCGAAATAGTTGCTCGCGTTCAGGTTGTTCCGTCCCCAGCTCGATTCCAGCGCATACTGCGCTAACGTCACCGGCGCCGGCACTCTGTAATTTTGTTCTATCCATTTGGCAAGGCTCCTGACTGTGTCGGGGAAAAAATGTGGTTGCGCATCGGGTAGTTCCTTTCCGGCTGTGAAGCCTGAGAATTGTTTATCGTAGGGCGCAATGTAGGCAGGCTTGCACCACTCGTCTATAATTGTATCGAGCGATGCCCGGGCAATCTCCTCCTCCGAGTAGAGCAGCCCGCACAGCGCGAAGCCGATGATGCCGCCGATGACTGCGCCGATAAGCAAGATGACGATATATGATTTAATCAAGTCCATTGACTGCAAAAAAAAAGTCCTGTCAATCTCCTAATGCTTAGGAGCTTGACAGGACTTCTACGTGAATAATCCCGACCCCGTCTCGCCAAAGGCAGACGGGGGAGGTCCGCCTCTGGCGGACTGTATGTACTACACTAATTTACAACTTTATTTTTGAATTGTCAACACAGTTATGTGCTGGCACAAAATATTTTTCATATCACACATCCCGTATCCCATATCAGTCCGGGTCATTGCTCTCTCACCTTCAAGACGATGTCTTCCTCAAATTTGTAATTTTGCGTGAGCGCCGTGAACGTAACCTTGTAATCCAACAAACCCGTGCCGCCGGTGATAATGGCATAGACGGCGCTGTCATCCGTGCTGGAATCCAGCAGCATCGTTGCCGTAACGTCCGCGCCGTCCGGATCAACAATTTTGACCGTGCTGGAAGATTGCACGGTCTCGCCCGTTGGGAGTACCGCAGAGAAGTCGAGCGAGAGCGGGATTTGCTCGGATGGCTGTTTGTATGCTGTCATAATAATTTTTTCTTTCTGACGTTGCGCTTCGAGGCTTTGAAGCTGAAGCTCCGATGGCCGGCTTTGAATACTTTTTTAACGTGAATGGTCGCGCTCATCTTGACTTGCATGACCGCTTCCGTAAGGAGATTCACAGCCACTTCAAAGACCGTTTGCGCCGCCGGTGAAAGCGAAGCTGCCGCCTGCAGTTGTGCGGCTTCAAACGCATCGAGCAGAGCCTGCGGTTGTATCGAGGCATCGGCATCGAGAATAACAACCGTTTCCATCTCTTGCGCTGATGCGGCTACCAGTCCCGCATCAGCGTCAACGAGAACATCCTCCGCAATGTCCATCTGCGTGAGAGCGGTGATGTCGCTGTCCGCATCAACGGCGACCTGCGCTTCGAAGATTGAGCCGCCGGAAACTTCAAGGCTCCCCTGTGCATCGAGAGTGAACGAAGCCTCAGCAGTCATCCCGATGTCTATAAAGAGATTACCGGAGGCATCTAACGAAGCTGAAGCTTCAATCACCATCGCGCTTTCAAGTTGGAGCAATGCTTCCGCTTCAAGGGCGACCGTCTCAACCATCTCCTGCGAGCTTGACGGGGCAAGCGAAGCGTCAGCCTCGAGAGGCGCAGCGACTTCAAACTCAGTCGCGGCAGAAGTGGTCAATTGCGAATCAGCATCAACTCCGGAGAGAGCGTCTATAATTGTTGCCGCTTCAGGAGAGAGGGTTGCGTTTGCATCGAGAGGCGAAGCGGACTCCATCTCCATTGCGGCGCCGGAATCTACCTGCGCATCGGCATCGAGCGCGGCGGCTTCGTTCATCTCTAATGCAGGCGCGGGAGCAATCGCGGCATCGGCGCTCATGGAGGCAGAGGATTCCATCTCCATGCCTGCGCCCGGGGTAACTTGCGAGTCAGCAGCGAGAGCGGCATCGGATTCCATCTCTTGAATTGTTACAGGCGACACAGTTGCCGTGCCAGCGAGATTGACCGCCTCGTTAAACGTAGAGACGGGAACTTCTGCTTTTATCCAGGAGATGCGAAGCATGTCGGGAGTACCGCCGGGGTCTGTAGCAACTTTTTTCACCCGGACTTCAATCAATTCAGGCGAGCCAACGTCTTGCGCCAAAAACCCGAATTCATAATTAGTCCAGCTGTCTATTTGCAGGTCGTATGCCCCGTAGAGATAATCTTCCGCGAGGACAGCGCCATCGCAAAAGACTTGTAGAGCCATGTCCGGCGGGCGGTTCCCCGAAGGCACCCAGTAGCGCACAGTTACCGTTACAGTTCCGCTCGGGGGAAGCTCGGTAGGCTCTTGAAGTATGACGCTGAACTCCATGTCATAATCCGTCCAGCCGGTATCCGCATAATCGGAATCGTTCGGACTTGCTCCATCGTCTATCTTATCGTACAATGGCGTAACTGTCCAGCCGCCATCGTAAACGTCAGACACCGGGTCAAGGCGCTGCTGCATCTATCCCCTCGCTAAATTAACTGCTCGTGAGGGATGCCGTGACGGTAACGTTCAGCGTGTCGCCGGAATAGACGGAGCGGGAGTTTGCGAAGTCGCCGCCGCCGAGAAGCGTTCCGGTTGTGCCGCCTTTGGTATTATCGGACGACATGAACGCGCCAACCACAGTCGAGGTCGCGTTGATATTATATACAGCCTTCGATGCGGAGTTGTCAACGCTGCCGCTCGCAATTGTCCCGGGGGTAAAGGCGGGACGGTTTGCGTTGCTGTAGGGCGTTACCTCGCTCCATCCGGCGTGTGATGCCATCGTGTCGCCTGCCGCGAGCGCGCCTGCGCCTTTGAGACCGACATACCACGCGGGAGTGGTTAATCCCGTCTTGAGCGTGGCATCGAGATACTTGTTGCGCCCTTCCGTGACGACAAGATTATCGAACTCCTCGCGCCAACGGAGAGAGCCGTCCGGTTTGTAGCACTCGACCATGTAATGATGGTTGATAAGAGATTTGAGATGCGCGGCGTGCTGCATTTCCAGAGACGCTTCCGCTCCGACATTGCCGCCTGCGTTAAGTTGTGTTTCCATAGTGTTGCCGTTATTGGTGAATGGTTAATTTGCGCCAGAGGCGCATCAGCCTCTGGCTGAAAAAACAAAAAGCCCCGTCAAGCTCTTTTGCTCAGAGCTTGACGGGGCTCCTAATTGGATAACCCTATCCCCTACCTAACCCTCTCCTTGTGGGAGAGGGCAGGGTGAGGGGGCTTTGTACTACACTAATATACTACTTTATTTTCGCGTTGTCAACTTGCAGAGTTCCCTCAACAGCATTGTACCTGTATATCTGACCCTCGCCGGTTAGCTTGCCTTGCAGAACGTGAGCGATATAATTAACACAATCTTCCTGCGTTGCAAACTCATCGCTTGAAATTTGAAACTCTACCTGTATTGTTCCTGTAATTCTTTTCGTGCTCATAATTATCTCCTTAGTGGGTTGCGTGATAATAAAATACTGCCAGCGTCAGGCTGATGCCGGTACGGTTGGCGATTGAATTGAGCGTATCAATATTGAAGCTGTTTAACTTCTTTATTTTCTTGATGGCTAAAGTTTTCATGCTATTCTCCTTAACCGATAAAGTCGTTGATTTCCTGGAGAAGCTTCACCACTTGGGTTACGCTTCCACCATGCCCGTAGTCAAAATTATTGTTAGAGAACTTCTGTTTGTACTTTTTAAGATTCTCCTGTAACCGTTTGATTTCATCCTGCGCTAATTTATACGCCGAATGGAAACGCTGCTCTGCTGTTAATCTTGGCATTGATGTACCTGTAAATTATGATTGAACGTTGTTTAATTTCTACAGGTATAATGTGCGCTCGTGTTCTTGAACACGCAAGTTCCCCTCTCCGTCGCCGTTCAAAAAGAGGCTGATTATTGGCGGTCGTGGGGCGTGTGAGGGGAAGAAAAATAATCGGACATCCGGTGGAATGTCCGATTTAACATAGCTATAGATATTTAAAAGAATTTTCCTATTGTGTGGGTGTTATCCTATAGAAATTAAAGACAAGATAACTACGTTCATCCTTAAATATATTCACCCCCCAAATGGATGCATCGTGTAATTTTAAAAAAACCTTCATTGGATAGTCGTTCTCAATTTCAATTTTGTTATATGGACCATCATATAATTTCGAGATTCCTACCAAACCATCAAACTTGAAATATGAGTATGTATAAGTTAACAGTACTTTTCCGCCAAAAATCGGTTGTGAAGCCGGCATCTTAAATATAACATTGAAGGACTGTTCGTGAAGTGTATCTATGCTAACAGTTTTGAGGTTTTGGTTTTCTTTTTCGAGAAAATCAATGTTTTTTGTCAGCATTGATATTGTTTTCGATTGGTCTTCGTAGACATTATATTTAAGTGATAAATAGACAAGTGTAAGAACAATGAGACCATACACCAGACCAGTAGGCGCAAGCAATCTAAACCACCAGGCTTGTATTGAAGATAAATTTGTATGGGTTTGTGCCTGCTCCTTGTTTAATGATGAAAGAGCTTTAATAATTGCGTAAAAAGCTGACCACACTAAAAAAGTATAAATGAGAAGATACACAATATTCTGGGGAATATCAGATCGTTGCATTTGCTATTTCATTTAGATAACTAACACTTCAAAGAAACTTTTTAATGGTCACGCTTCTTTCTTTTTTAATGAGTTGAGTTTATCTACCAATGCCGAGTATTGATACACTGCTTTGAGAATCTCTTTTGTAAATTCCAACCCGATTTCAACTTCATCCTTCCCGACATCATTATATGCTTTTGCTTCGATGTGGGCTGCATCATTACCGAGAAGTCGCAAAGCATCCATTCCTTCAAGTAATTCATCAGGGACAATAATTTTTGCCCTAAGCTTTGCAATTTTATCTTTTAAATTAGCCCCATTTGCCCCTTTATCAACACAAAGTAAATCAAGTGTTTTGCGTATCATTATTGCACTTGCTGTGTAGCATTGATTAGCGTGACAGGTTATTGCTTCCTCTAAACACTTGAGAATTTCATCAGGCAAATTTGTTTTATCAAAATCAATCCGTAACGGTGGAAATGTTTGTAATAACAGGTTAGTTTTTTCATCAAGGACAAAATATACTATTGTTTGACAGCGTTCATTTGGGCAGAATCTCAGACCAATTATGGTAGATTGTACGATACGAAGGTCATGGTTAAGTAAAGTTTTGAATGTCCCGTAATGTCCGCAACCTGGACATCGCATAGTTACTGACTTTCTTTTGTCGAGTGCTTGAGTAATAAAAACTTGATACATTGTCAAATTTTAAATGGTTAAGTGAGCATTACTTTTTGTTTTTTCTTCCCTATATGGTCATACAACTTTCCCCAACAGCTTAATCACTGTCCCGGCTAAAGATTCGATGTTGTCAATAAGTTGCTGTTGTTTCTCGTTTTCCTTTGTTGCCCCCTTAACAATTTGCATTAGCTTTAACAGTCTTTCTTTATCGGGAGCCTTGGGAAACAACGATGATAGCTCCTTGTCTGTCAGTTTTGTAAGTGAAGATATACGGGAGTCTAATTGTTTTGAGGTTAGGTCTTCCGCTTCATCTAATATTTTGTCAAAATCGTCCGGCATGTTATTCACCTAATTGTTTTAATGCTGAATCCATCTGTGAATTAATATTGTTTGTTCCTTCAAGAATTTTATCTTCTACTTCCTTTATCTTTGTGCCAGAAATACCAATCTTCTGTCCGAATCGCTCAAGCAATGCCGATCGAGTTTCGGATAATTTTGCCGCAGACCGCAACAATGCTGTCACCTCAGAATTGCTGGCAAGTAAAACAGTGTAGTGCTCTTCGAGAGCCTGCAGAACACGTTGACGATTAGCTTCGACTTCCGCCAGCAATTCAGTTCTCTTTTTTAATACACGTTCCATTGCTCTATCGTATTCATCGAAAGTCAACTCTACAAAAGCAGGGTCTCTCTCTTTCTTTTTATCCCGAATATTGGATAAGAATTTTTCTTTATAGTCATGGAGAGCAAACAAGTCAACGTCTTTACTTTGAGCATTGAAGTGAAGATTTACCATGTTTACATGGGATACCTTCGCGCTATTAATCATTTCTCCTACAAGCTGAGATAATTCAACAGATTCACTTGGAATTGTAGCACAGCTTCCAAGCAATACAACTAACAAGATTGAAACAACGTATTTCATATAACTCCCTTCGAGTAATTGTTATTATTTATTTAAATCTAATCCGCACTTCGTGCATTCGTAGGTGCTGTTCGGGTTAAGTGTTTGGCAGTCGGGACATTCCCATTGGTTAGTCGTGGTTGAGGATATGGTCGCGTTCCCTTTCCGAAGCTCCGTCAGGATTTCCCTAAGCAGGCTGTTTGTCTCATTGACTTTCCAATACCAACAGACAACTTCCCGCATGAGAAAAAAAATACCTATTCCTACGAGAAGGTAAATCAATAAACCAGAATTGAATATGTCGTTCATTGGGTATCTATGCTCTCGTAATTAGTTTTGTTTTTGGCTGGGAAGGCTTTGATTCGAAGTCCTTCGCCTTTTTCGGGGCCTTTTGTATTTCGTTATACATCTCCGCAATAGCCCACCCTACGGTATGAATTGCTTTGTGATTTTGGGACTTCCAGTCCTCCCCTTTTTCCGGGACTATTTTCAAAAAGCCGCGACTAATCATAGCCGTCACAACTTCAGCTGAAAGTTCAAGAAATGTTTTTTGCATCCGCTTCTCCTTTTATTTTTTGAGTTTGAGCTTTGTTCTTATTTCATCCGAGTAAAGAAATTTAGTAACGAATATCCCGAACGTGGCGATGATATTTTTTCTCACCCGTCTCGATGGATAATTCCGATATTTGTTTGCTGAAATCAACTCGACCTCGTCACGGGAAACATGCTTC
>SCUC01000165.1 GCA_004322375.1 Bacteroidota bacterium | reverse complement strand
AGTGTAAAAGACTTTTTTGGCAACTAAAAAAATTTACTAAAGAAGCCTTTGCAAAACCCCATTTTGTCATTCTGAACGGAACGAAGTGAAGTGAATCCGCCAAGGCGGACATTTCTAAAGGTTACGGAGATGTTTCGTCCGCCAAGGCGGACTCAACATGACAATGGGGAGGTTTTTCAAAGCCTTCTAAAAGAGAAACTCCTTCACTCCGGCGTTTCAGTTGTAGAACAATTGTCAGGCTCAGTGGTGGCTGAGTTGTTGATGCGTATTTTTTGGGGTGGGTAATGATTTTTTGTTCGAGCGTGGAGAAATCCACGCTCGCCGAGGTAAATGTAGCCGCACCCTTCACGGGTGCGGTTTGAGAGGCGCGAATGAATCATCTATGTTCTGCAGTTTCGATGTTCCGCAGACGTGAAGTCTGCGGCTACGGTTAATTTTTTCTTATGTAATGGGGTAGGCATACTGACTACAGTTTACTGTCATACTAACATACTGATTTCACCCCTGTGCCAAAAATTTTCACTTTTTCGATAACATTCGATTTTGTTGATGCGAATCACGTATTTTTATGCGTGTAATCACATCACTAGTTGTGGAAATCACTCTAAAATTAAAGGTTATTGACTTTGATAAAATTAGTGGGTAACTTAACGCAGTTGCTGTCTGAGAATATACATTGACATCATTAACCACTCTAATGACCGAATTCGTTGATGTCAAAACATTGGGTTTCTCAACTGCAACGTTAATTGTTAAAACACTAAACTATGCAGGGTAATTATTATGAAATACTTTTTATGGATTATGGTTTCTGCCTCTCTCTGTTTTGCTCAAACGTATGACACGCTGAAACAAGATGTCGGGCAGCCCGGAGGGTATCAACGATTACGAGAATTTGATGACAACGGGCATGTAAGGAAGGTCTGGTTTACGACCTGGAAGGAAGATGGAATGACGTTGAAAGAATACTCCGAGTATGACGAACAGAACAAGCTGCTTGCACGGGTTGAGTCAACGTTCAACAGCGGCGATAAGCTTATCGGATTGCGGCATTATGTTGGCGATGCAATCGGTAAAGAAGAGCTGGAATTTTCTCCCGAAGGTCAGGTGTTAAAGAAATTTTTGTCTCTTCATTTAGATGGGAACCCGGTATTGTTCCGCAAAGTCTATGATGGGACTTGGCGCTACTCGGCGTTGATTGATGGCGCCCCGCCTATCGCCACCGGCATTGACGAGACTGAATTCAAAGCCGCCGAACAACTCTTTTCCAAGCAAACCCGACTTACTTCCGAACGACAATCCCAATCATCCTCTGCACAAACCGAATCTTCCCCAAGCGTTGTCGCCGAATTTACCGGAAGCAATATCCGCAACACCACCCCGTTTACGGTTTCTTCCCCCTGGGAAGTGAAGTGGGATGCTAAAGGTGAGTTCTTCAGCATCTACTTATACGATGAAGAAGGAAAGCTCATTAATGTTCTTGGCAACCAAACAAAATCGGGCGAAGGGTCTTCCTATTTTCCTAAGTCGGGCAAGTATTACTTCTCGGTGAATACAGTTGGAGATTGGTCGGTGAAGGTTGTTACGTCGCAGTGAGACGGTAGGTAAAAGGTAGTAGGTGGTAGGCGGTGATATGGGATATGCGATGTGAGATGTGGGCGGTGAGCAGTGAGCAGTGGGCGGTGAGCTTAGAGCCAAAAACCAAGTACCAAGTACCAAGTCGTAGCGTAGCGAAGATACTGCAAGGCGGGAACCAAGTACAAAAGAAAATATAATTCCCGCGTGATACAATAAAGTCAACAGGTTGTAAAGCGCGGGAGTGAAATAATAAAGGAAGTGGTGTTTACCCCTGCGCGTGTAATGCCATCCTGTTGCCTTCCGTATCAATAAAAAATGCCATATAACCGATCTCAGGAGAGATAAGGGTTTTGGGCATGATTACTTTTCCACCATTCGGCTCGATTTTATCAACGACTGTTTGAATGGTCGGATTCGCATTAAGGTAAACGACTGCGCCATCCATGGAAGGCTTGTGCATGGGACCTTGAACAAGCGAGCCTGAGACTTTTCCGCTCGGTTCTTGCGTTGCAGGGAAGAACGCCATTTGCATTCCCATCATTTCCATCGCTTCCATCTTTATTTCGAACAGCGATTCATAAAATTTCCTCGCCCGTTGAATATCCGTCGTCGGGATTTCAAACCAGTTGAGAGCGTTTGTGTTTTGACTGAGCTTTTCCATGATATTGTACCTTGTTAGTAGTGATTGATGTGTGAATTAGTTACTAAAGTTAGCAACGCGATTGCCAACCTAATGTTTTTAGGTTTCCTCTGAACTCAACCCCCTCAATCCCCCTTCTCTTACAAAGAGAAGGGGGAAGGGGGATGAGTTCGCGAGGTTAGCCTTAATTTTTAAGGTTTAAAAATGCTCTTGCGTAACTTCAGATACTAAATGCTCTTCTTGATAAAAAAGTTTCATCTCCCAT
>SCUC01000164.1 GCA_004322375.1 Bacteroidota bacterium | reverse complement strand
TTCCGATTTTCTGATCTATTCATTCAATGTTACACCATACTTCTATATATCAATTCAGTTGCGTAGAGGGTAAATAAAATAAATATAACCGCTAAAGTGAATCTCACCATAGGCGGAAAATAAAAAGTTCGTATCGAAACAGTAAATATTTTTTAAACACAAAACCAAAAACTACAGACCGATATTATGACTAAACATAAACTGTACATCATCGTTTCAAAAGATTTTCACACCATGGGCGAAGCAACGGAATTTTTAGAACTCCTTGTCGCCGGCGACTGTGGTTTTCATCCGATCATTAAAAAAGTAAGCAACGTGTTTATCGTTTGCAGGGCATACCGGTTGAACGATCCGGATGACAAAGCGCTCTATCTATGTAGTGATTCAGAACTTGAAGATGGAGAACCGCTCGCTTCCTGGATACACGTAGAGGAGCCGGTATGAAGCCGCACATCCAACAACGTAACGAACAACTGCGCAGAGATTACAAAAAACTTCTCATCATTATGAATTGGGAAGAGGCAATCCAGGAAGTCGCTAAGCAGTATAACGTAACGTATTACACCGCCGAGGCGATTGTTTTTCATAAGGGGAGGTATGGGATGGGGAAGGGTGAGACATGACAACGAACCAATGTACGACCCCTTCGGGGTCGAACGTTGTGGTGTTGTATAATGTGCTATAAAGGTTCGATGTCTTTGACATCGGATTCAGTTGTATTTCTTGCTTTGTGAGGGAGTGCCCGCCTTTAACGAGGTTCGTCTATGACGACCTACTCCCGACCTCGCGATATTTTTTGTCCAGAATCTTCTTCACAACATTCTCTATTCCGGTTGAGATTTCCTTCCATGCCTTATCTTGCGGCTTAAATGATGTAACCGGTTTTCCGTCTTTCGGTAATGCCTGTAATTTCCCAAACGGCGCTTTTGTCCAATTCACATCGCGAATGATAACCGGGATAACTACCGCCTCTTTTTTCTCATGCTTTTCCATCGCGCGTTTCATTTCAATATCGTAGCAATAATCGGACGCCAGGAAATCTGCGCTTACTAAGAGCAAAATAATATCCGCTTGTTCAAGATTTTCGTCAATCTGTCCCTTCCATTCTTCACCTGCGCCGATTTTTCTATCGTTCCAGGTCTCCAACAGTCCCTGCCGCTGCAACAGCTTCAAATGAGTTTCAAGCGCATTTTTCATCTCTTCATCTTTGTGAGAATAGCTGTAAAAGAGCTTGCTCCTCTTTTCCTTACCTTCGAGCGTCTTTTTTCCCGCCAGAGGCGGACGGGAGCCTTCAATATCAACACCGTTCAATAATTCCTGCACATCGAGTTCCATCACATCATCACCCACGACTTTTGAAAACGATGTAATGTTCTTTTCCTCCATAACACGCAGTTCGCGGTATGGCACAACCACCTTATAATCCTTCGGCAGCGGCACCATCTCCTGCGGTTGTAAATTTTTAATATCTCCATGGATGCGCTCAAAATCGGAGCGGATGACGGCAAGCAAACGCCGTCGCGCATCTGCTGATAACCCACGACTAAAGTCGTGGGCTGTATCGTGGGCTGCTGTATTATTTTTGATTGAGATAAAGACCTTCTTATCCTGCACGTCCGCCTTGACCAGAGCTTTGCAGCCTTCGAATTGCAAGATGACCCCCGTGCGCCAACGCTGCAACCCTTCACTCAGGATATGAGTGCGAACAATAAATCTCGGCAGCAACCCTTCAGGCAAAACGGGATACTGATACTGGAAATTCAGACACTCCGTGGGTTCAAATTCTTGAGTCTCAGCCGGTTCATCTTTGCTTAACAACTCCGGGATAAGGTACTCGTCCTTTGTATCGTCGTAAACGAAGCAAAGCTCAAACTTCTTCATCAAATCGAAAAGAAAATTGTGCATCGCGCGTGGATACTCATTCACATCAAGTACGCCAGAAATTGTATCTAATGTTAACACGCCATGTTGTTTCGCGAGCGTACCTGAGTTGAGGATTTTGTAGATTCCGGTTGTTAGCCAGAGGGGATTCAGGATATGCTTGTCGCGCAGCCGCCGGTCATCTTTATAGTTGAGCGCAATGCCGAGGTTGTGCAGGTAGCCGGCAAGCGCGTCCTGCGCGTCGGTATCCTGTTCTCCCTCTTCACTGCAATATTTCCTGTATGCATCAAAGGTGAGGTAGTTCTCTTTCATGCTTGCGAGCTTTTCCTTGATGCCGAACCAGCTTGCCGGAAACGCATCCCGCAAATGCTCGAGCCTGTCGGTTTCCCGCTCGATGAGCTGCTTTAATTCGGTTATTCCTGTTCCATCCTCGCAATCTGTTTTGATAAACTCCTTGATGTTCGGGTACTTTTGCTGTAAGCCGCGACGGTTCAAATCAAACTGATGCTGCTTGATTTTATTCATTACGATAATGACCGGAGAATCTGAGCCAAAGCTGGATATCAGCTTTAACCAATATTCCGCATCCGCATCCTCGCCCCCTTCTCTGCCGTTCAGGACAAGGAGGTAGAGGCTTCGTTGAGTGAGGAAAAACTGGTGCGTCGCGTGCATAATTTCCTGACCGCCGAAATCCCAGATGTTCAACCGCACGTCCTCTTTTTTATTTAACTTCAAACCCCATCCTGATATTTTGATTCCCTCTGTCGTATTTTCATGTTCATTAAACGTATTGGTAAGCAACCGGTTGACAAGCGATGTTTTTCCCACCGTCCCTCTGCCGACGAGGATGAGCTTTGCCTCGTTAAGGGGGCGTTTGCCACCGCGGGTGCGGAAATAGTAATCGAGGATATCTTTGGGTTTGCCTAAGCCTTTTTCACTGCTATCTTCCCACCATGTCGAACCCAATACTTCTTTAGGAATAGCAAGTATCTCATTTCCATGCAAATGCAAGCTTCTAAGATTTTTTAATTCTTTTATTGTCTCTGGTAAAGAAGTGAGTTTGTTGTTATCGATGTATAAATGAGTGAGCTCCTTTAAGTTTCCGATCTCCTGCGGTAGTGCGGAGAGTTGGTTGGTATGCAGACGTAAATAATTTAGTTGTGTCAGTCCACAAATTTCCTGCGGGAGAGTGTATAATTGGTTGTTTTGGAGTTGTAATGTTTTGAGCAGAGTCAACTTCCCAATGCGCGTTGGCAGAGAGGAAAGTCGGTTAAAAGAGAGGTCTAAATAAGTAAGCTGCGTCAAGTTCCCGATTTCATGAGGGAGTTGTGTGAGTTGGTTGTTGGAGAAGGATAAATAAGAAAGCTGATTCAAATTCCCGATTTCAGGAGGTAACACAGTGAGTTGGTTCTTATAGAGGACTAATTGAGTAAGCTGCTTCAAGTTCCCGATTTCAGGAGGTAATTGTGACAAGCCCATGCTGGATAAATCGAGACTTTTTTCTTTTTGTTTCCGCGCCTTTTCAATACGGGCAAGGGCTTCATCGTAGGGGTCTCGTTCTTTTCCGGTTAGTTTATCAAGCCATTTTGCCATAACGTCAATTTTCTAATTGTTAAAAATCTATTGCGCCAAGTATAACCAAAACTTAAAATCAAAGCAAACAAATCATAAGCTGCCAGGCGCGTAGAAGAACAGACGGAAACCCCCTCGCGTCATTGCGAGGGGGTTGTCTCAAAAGGTGTAGGCGAAACCTTCATGGTTGCGTTTCCAACTCAAAAACGCAGGCATGAAGCCTGCGCCTACGCGTTAATCTGGCTTATGAGACAGCCCCGAAGCAATCTCCTAATGCAAAAAAATGGCGGTGGATTGCTTTCTACGAACCGTAGATCGCTTCGCTGCAATGACACTTTCCGTCCTGGGATCTAAGCTTCTAAGATGTGTGCGGCAAATAAGGAATAACCTTGTGAAGGTTTGCTCATCTTTACCGGTTCTCTTTTTGCTACTGATTTTGTGAGATCGGAAGAGC
>SCUC01000163.1 GCA_004322375.1 Bacteroidota bacterium | reverse complement strand
ACGGCAAATTCTTTCTTTCATCGGTATAACATGTTTATTTCTTCTTTTACGCTGGAACAGCTTCACGACGCCGTTTGAACGGGATGAAGGCGAATACGCGTACGCGGCAAGATTATTGCACCATGGCGTCATGCCGTATGAGCATTCGTTTATGCAAAAACCGCCGATGATTATCTACGCTTACTTGTTCGGACAGTTGATATCGGAAAATTCCATTGTGCTGCCGAGAGCGCTTGCTTCTCTCTCGGTTTTCCTTACCATCATTGTGACGGGCATTATTGTCGCAAGAGGAAGTAATAATTTTTTAGGCTTGACTGTGATGTGGGCGCTAACCCCGATGGTTTCGTTTCCACCGTTGCACCTGTTCGCCGCAAACACGGAAGCGTTTATGATACTTCCGATGATGCTTGTTTTCCTTCTTGTTCTCTGGAAGAAAGGGGAGGCCCCCTTGCTTCATTGGTTCCTCGGGGGATGTTTTGGAGCGATCGCGTGCTTGTTCAAACCGATTGCCGCACCTGTTCTTGTGTTCATGGTGTTCCTCTGGCAAGTTGAGCTGTGGAAGTCCACCAAACGGTTTTCTGTTCTTTTGAAACATACAGGAATCATTACACTTGGAGTTTCTTTAACTACCCTGTTATTTCTTCTTCCTTTTCTTCTTCACGACGGGGGGAAAACGCTTCGCGAATGTGTCATTGACTATAATCTTCTTTATACGAGCTTCGATGAATATGACTATTCGCCCATTCTTTCATTCCTTACTCTATTCTGGAAACAATGGTGGTTTATTTGCCTGTTGTTCGCCTGGTACATCATTAAGCGACCACCGTTGTGGTGGCAGTATCTAGGGCTGGTGTTCATTTCGCTCTTAACTATTTATCGGTCGCCAATCGGGCATTATTACCTTGTCCTGCTTCCATTTCTTGCCATCATATCGGTGGCATCGCTTGATTCTCTTTTCACCCAACTAAAAATAGGCTCTCCTCGCGGCTCAGTACGCATGAAATCGGTAGTGATTTCCGTTCTCATCCTGTTATTGTTATTACCCAATTACGACCTCATTTCGAAATCACCAAATGAATTTATCATCGAGCTCTATACCAAGCACAGCCCCTTTATTGAAGCGCAAATTGCGGCAAAAAAAGTTGAAGAAATCACTCAACCCTCTGATAAGATATTCATCGCAGGCTCCGAACCGGAAGTTCTTTACTATGCAAACCGTGAAAGCGTCTCGCGGTTTGTTATCGTGTATCCTTTAATGATTCCTACCGCCGCTGCACAGGTATATCAGGAAGAGGTAGTGCAAACGCTACAAAAAAATCTTCCAGAAGTAATAGTATATGTTCAGTCTCCGGCAAGCTGGATGCGCCACAAAAAAACGCCTGCCATATTCGTCCCCTATATTGACGAGTTAGTTAAAACAAAATACTCACTCGTGGGTGGAACGCTATTCGATATAAAGCAATGGATAGACACCCCAAACGAAAAAGAGGCGAAACGTTGCAGCATGCTTATTTACAAACGTTTGCCGGTAGAAAAATAAGACAGGTAACAGAAAGCATCGAAAAAACGATGCGGCATTACCTACTCCCTAAATTTTGCAGGGCTTTCCTCGCGGGTTGAAAACCTGGTGCAACACGTAACGCCTCGGTATAGTGCATACGTGCTTCTTCAATTTTTCCTATCTTTGCGAGCAAATTCCCATAATTAAAATGCGCCTGAAGATGATTCGGGTCAAGTTGCAATGCATTATTGAATACACGGATTGCCTCATCCGGTTTACCTTGTAACGCATACAAACGAGCAAGATTCGAAAAAGCATCGGCAAATTCGGGAGCCAGCTCAGTCGCGCGTTTCCAGTGCGTTTCCGCCTCATCGAACTTTCCCAGTGTCGCAAGCGCAACCCCCAGATTATTATGTGTAGGCGCGTACTCAGGCTTCAGTCTGAGAACTTCTCTGAAATGAGCAATCGCTTCCGTCGTCTTCCCGGAATCGGCTAAATCCGCGCCAAGACAATGGTGAGCAAGATAATTATCGCTCGTTACATGTATTGTATGCTCAAACAGTGTTCTGCTGCTCTTCCACCGTGAAGCCTGTATCTGCGTACCAACTACCATAAGCAGCGTGAGAACAACAAAGGCGCCGGAAAGCATCGTAAGGTACTGTTTGCCCGAAGGAAGCGCTGATGAGAAACCCCAGGCTACCATGACCGAAAGTCCGATCATCGGGAGATACATGTACCGATCTGCCAATCCCTGCATCCCCACTTGAACTATTCCTATGACCGGAACTAATGTTCCCAGGAACCAAAGCCAGCCGACAAGTAAATAGGGACGCTCCTTTTTTTGCCTCCATACTATGACGCTGATGAGAGCAAGAACAACTACCGCAATCCCAATCTGAACAACTGAAAATGTATTTTCCCGATATGGATAGAAAATCGCAAGATCAACCGGCAACAACGTTATTCGCAGGTATGACAAATACGAAACAATGGCATTTGCAATCCGTTCCTGAAACGTAAGAGCTTGCGCAAACTCCATAGTTTTTCCACGCTGCTGAACGACATAGGTTACAATGCTTGATGCAAGCGTGAGAGTGAAAAACGGAATTTTTTCTCTAAGACTTTGTTTGAGCGAGATACCCTTATGCTTCTTTTCACGTGCTGCTTGCGCATCGAATATGCTTACCCGATTGAGGGGCCAATAATCAAGGAGAAGAAGAACAAACGGCAGCGTAACCAACATCGGTTTTGCTAAAAGTCCTAAGGCAAATAGCACGAGAGCAAGATAATAATATCGAACATTAGATGAACGACAATACAAAACATACGCACCCATTGTCAACATCCAAAAGAGAGCAGCCAGTACATCCTTACGCTCGGAAATCCACGCAACGGATTCAACGTGCATCGGGTGAAGCGCAAACACCACTGCCACGAACGCACTTTGCCATTGCTGCTGCGTCATTCTCTCCAATACAAGAAAAAGAAGAATGCTGCTCAGCAAATGGATGAAAAGACTGCTCGCATGAAAATAGGCAGGGTTCAATCCTGCTACTGAAAAATCGAACGCAAAAGAAAGCCATGTAAGCGGGTGCCAGTTTGCCTCGGCAATTGTTGTGAACGCCCATTTGATTGTTTCGATGGATATTCCCTTTTGCACGTGCGCGTTTTGACTGACGTATCCCGGGTCATCGAAGTTGATAAAGGTAGAATCAAATACGGGATAATACGCGATCGTCACCGCAACGCAGAGAAGCGCGATTATCAGGAGCAGTTGTTGTTTATGTTGATTTGGTTTTGCCATATATTTTTTATCTCTACGAAGTAACTGGTCGCTCGGATAACATTATAACGATACTCTTGGCGGCTTTGGTTATAACTCGCGACCGTTAGCAATTTTTGAACGACGACGCTCATAATGGTATATGAAGAATTAATCACCGATGTTACGCAGGGCATTTTTAAACATAAAAATTAAGGCAAACCTCGCGAACTCATCCCCCTCTACGAGGGAGTTGAGTTCAGAGGAAAACCTAAAAATATTAGGTATTGCAATTGCGTTGCGTTACATCAGTTAATCATTTATTCTGTAATGAATCAACTACACGCTTCATGTTGCTATCCAGCATTACACCTGCATGTTGTACCCGCTCAGCAAAATACAACATTTTCTCATAATTTCGTTCACGGTAATACACATGCACAAGCAATTCTTGAGACTTGCTAAAATTGGAATCCAGACGAAATGCTTCCTTCAAGTATTGTTCCGCCAGTGCATTATTGCCCTGAAGGAAATAAAGATAACCGAGATTTGATTGCGGAAACGGATGCGAAGGGTTCAACGCAATTGCTTTTTTAAACTCGATTTCCGCTTTTTCTAATAACCCCAATGTTCCGTATTCAATTCCTACATTATCGTGATATTCGAAATTTGTTGAGTCAAGTTCTATGGCTTTTTCAAAACAACGAACTGCTTCCGTAGGATTGTGTTCAACCTGACTCCATACAATTCCTAATTTATAATGCACATTTGCTGACTGTGGCGACATTGCGACAGCATGTCTCCAATGAGAGAGCGCATCCTTATAGTTCATACTGTAGCTCACGGAAATAACAGCAAAAAGAGGAATAACAAAAAACCCTGCGCGCTTCGTCCACCGGGGCAATGTTGTAAAGTTGCTTGAAAGAATCCCCGCGACTAACAATGAAACACCGACGAGGGAAGAATACGCCCTGCACTCAAGATAATCATACTTGTGAATCGAATCGGTGAGATGAATGCCTAAACCCGGAAGTATGAAGACAACGAACCAAACCAGCGAACAAATATTGTTGCGGCTGCGGATAGCTTGATTGCTTATCAAGAATAGTGCAACCAATACCACAACAACGCTGCCCGTAATCAATGGTATCGTATCAAACGTTGGATAGCCTGATAACCGGATGGGTATCACCATTTTCCCAAGCATTTCGAGAACTACCCTCAAATTGAGAATAAAGCTGTTAAAAGAAAAGGTATTCGGCACGCCCTCGAGAACAGGCATTCGTATGAAATACCAAACAAAAATAACGCTTAACCATGCGAGAACATAGCGTACTGTTTCTTTCGAGAGCAACTGTTTTCGAGCTATGAAGGATAAATAATACAAACCGAGGAGAGGAAAAACTATAGCAGTTTCTTTGACAAGGAGAGCAATGAAAAAGCTAAGAACATGAAGAACGAAAAAATACCATCGTTTTGTTGTTTCGAAATTTATCATTGCTACAAACGAAAGCAGCACGGCTATGGCTAACAATGAATCGTTCCTTCCTAAAATCCACGCGACGGCATGTGTAGCCATCGGATGCACGGCAAAGAGCGCACTCGAAAACAATGCAACTCCTCTCGAAGACTTCAGCTTCAGCAAGAGAAGAAACACCAAACAGCTTGCTGCAAGATGGTACAATACATTGGAGAGATGATACATCCAGGGCTCCTGCCCGCTTATTTGCGCATCTAGAATCAGCGAAAGCATCACTACGGGACGATAATAATACTCAAGGTAAGGAGTTTTGAATGAAGGAATTATTTGCGATAAGCTCCCGATTATGTGATACTTCTCCTGTATCAAAATATTATCATCAAACTGAATAAATGAAAACCAGAGCGTACTTCCGAACGCCAGCAATCCTAACAACATAATAACTAAATACGGTCGCCACGCGCTTAGCCAGTATTCAACAAGTGCGCTACGAACTCCTTTCCCCGATGATGAATGAGATTTAACCTTGTTCATTTCAGCATATTAAAAACTGGTTTTAATATACTCAAACTTTTCTTTCGTTCTAATAGCATTAAACAAAGACACTCAGCCCAAAAAAATTTTCTTCCGGATTACTTTGCGCCTTCGCGCCTTTGCGTGAGCGATTTTTATTTTAAGGTAATGATAATTTCTTTGCGGATAAATGTATTACCGGTTGAAACATCAAAATTAATCAATATGACACCCGATTCGAATACTGCGCCTGATACGTTAGACACACTCGTAGGCGCTAACACGCGTAGCTCAGATTGAGCTCCGCTCTTTCCTTCGACAATGAGATGGTACTCTTTTCCCTTCCTGTATCCCGCAATAAATTTAAGCATGGTATTGGTCGAACCCGGGGAACCTGTAGTTATAGATGAAAGGTCTATCACATCTGTCGCCTCAGTAAGTGACGCAGTGCGGTTAGCACCATCAACAACGGCTTTCATCGTTTCCTGTCCATCACTTACCGGCTGAAAAATTATTTTTACCCCCTTTTCAGTTTTTGGTTGTTCTTCAAGAACGATGGTGTTATCCTTTCTGGATAGAAGAATGTCGCCTGCTTCTTTACCGACTTGAAGATTCTTTAGCTGTACGCTCGACCAATGCGAAGGGATATTTGATTCTACAATAATTTCTTTTTTTACGCCATCCCTTGTTACCCCCAGCAAGCCCCTCACCAACGGCAGCATATACCCTGTTGTTGAAAACCCCTGATGATGATACCCCTCCCCAAGCTTCTCATTCAGTTCGCCGGAAAATACTTCAGGAACAACGCCGAGCGCGTGGTCGAACACGTGCGCGATGTTTGCCTTCAAAATCTGGTACCCCGAAAGCGCGAAATGATGCTTGAATTGCGCCGTATTAAAAAACGTCCCGATGAAGGGCCACACCGCGCCGTAATTATAGTTTGTCGGCTCGAACAGCTCGCTTTTGTTCGAGAGCGTTCTCACACCCCAATCGGTGCATAGGTCGGCGGAGTTAAATGCCTCGATGCTTCTTGCGGTCCGTTCCTCATCTAACAAGCCGAACATCATCGCGACGCCGGACCAGGGAGTTTTTTCTTTCACCTGCTCACCTTTATCTGTCGCCCCGTACGCGTAAAAACCCTTATCCTCAAGCCAGAATAATTTTTCCAGCCTCGGCTTTGCTTTTTTTAATTGCTCGTCAGCCTGCTTCGCTGTCTTTTTGTCGTCAAGCAGCTCAGCCATGTAGTTCATCTCTTTTACCGCCTGCACAAACACGCCGCACGTATAAACATCGGCGTAAATGCCGACCAGCTTGCCGAACTCCAGCGCGCCAAGCCCCGCGCCTTTCAAATCCATCAGCCCGTCCCCGTCGCTATCTTTGCTGAGACACCATTGGTATGCCAGCTTGACCGATTTCCAGCTTTGCTTGAGAAACTCTATGTCGCCGCTTGTACGAACATAATCCCCCATAGCGACGATGTACCATGGCGATGTATCGGCATGGTTATAGCCGTAGCGGTAATCGTTCCACCAATCGCACAGTCCGTCGCTTTGCGAAAGCTCGTGCGCCATCTTGCCGACGTCAACAGGCGGGTCGTTTCGCTTTAGTTTTCTAACTGGATAATTTTCCTGTCTCTGCCACTTCTGCGTGAAGGCAAGCGCATCGCGCGATTGCCGGAACATCCCTGCGCTGTTCATTGCAAGGACGTTGATAAATGCATCTCCGCCAAAATACCATGCAAACCCCGGTCTCGCCCCGCCGCCGGAAAGCCCGAATCCTGCAACCATGCCGTACCCCAGCCGCGGATTTTCCACCATCAAATTATCAAGCGCGACTTTTCCCCACTCGTACGCAAGATTGATGTTCTTATCCGGCGTGGTAATTTGCATTGTTGAGTTTCGGAGATTTTGATAATAGTTGTAGTTCTCACGATAATATTGTTCTGCATTTTTCCACAATCGTGTGTAAGTAGCTTTCACAGAATCGAAATTCATCTTCCAGCTAACTGTATCCGGGTTCGCGCCTGCGATAACGATGGGTATAAACTTCCCATCCGTCTCTCCGGGCTTCACTTCAATCTTGAATTGCAGCGGGTTATCCGCAAACATGTGCGCGGGCGGAGCCGCCATTTGCTGACCCGCCGGAGAGCCGCAAATGATGATCGCGCGCTTCTGCCCTTCAGAAATTATGTACCCGTTCACCTCCTCATTCCAGTAACTGTACTGTCCCCCGATGCCTGCGGGCCACATCGGCTGCATCACCGGGATATAGCCCGGTATAATGGCAAGCGGTTGAGTGGTATGCACTTCCAGGAGAAGAATCGCTCCCGGCTCGTTTCGCGGGACAAGAATATGTTCCTTCACCGTGAATGATTCATACGTATAGGTAAGCGTTGTTACTTCCGGCGTGACGGAAATTGTGCGCACAATATCCTTTGCAAGAATGGGCTGCGTGGAAGTTCCAAGAATGAATTGCAATTCAAAATTCCTGAGCGGCTTCCAGGGCCATACCCACATCTCAAACTGCCCGCTTTCCAACCCCATCAATCCTGCTCTCCTTCCTATTTTATCAAAATATTGGTTGGGCTGGGCGAGGCGGGAGAGTTCTAAATCGTTCTGCTCAAAAGTAAATGAGGGAATGAATTTTTCGCTCTGCTTTTCGGATTGGGAGAAGCAAAATGCGTAACAACATAGTAACAGTAGTAAGAGTTTTTTCATGGCAGTTTGTGGCTTCGGGTTTGGGGTTTGTTGTCAGTGATTGGAAGAGTCTCTACTTATCAGATGTAAAGTTAATTTTTTCTATTTTTTGTTTTCTCTCTTGAAGTTTATGAAGATATTCCAAAACTTTGTTATCGTCCGATAAAACCTTTGTTTCGTACACTCTATCAAATTGCAAAAAGCTATTACATACCCATTCTGCGAGTCTCCTTTCGGTAAAAAAAGCATGGCAATAAGGTAACGCCCATGCGGCATGACCAAAATCAATAAGATCATTTTTCTTAAATCGTTGTCCCTTATTGTATCTAAAATAAGCATGGAGCCCACAACTAATACGAATGGAAGGTAATTCTTTACCTACAGTATTATTATCTAAAGATTGGTAAATGATCCATGACATCTTTTTCACATCATCAGAAAGATTGATGTCATCAGAATTCATAGAATATTTACTTTGATTCCTTAACTTAAATAGTATCACTTCCTTAATCTCCTCTTGTAATAAATCAAGTATTCCTTTAATCTCCTGTCTATAAACATCACGAAAAGTTTTCCAATTTTGATGTGTATCTTTCCCAATATTTAATTTTTCTTCAATATCATTCGACTTAGAAGGTAAAAATTTATCCCCTATCTTTTCTAACATTTGTACTAAAGTAAATTGAGAGAGATAATTAAAGAATCCTACTCTAATAGGTTTCACATCATTATCAGATAATTCAGCGAATGTAGGAAATTGTTCTCCAAAAATAAAACCAATCTTTGTCCAAACATATTTTGAAGAATTGAAAGGTTCAAGACCCTTGGATTTAATTTGAAGTTGTGATATAAAATTTACAATTTCCTGTCCCTGAATTAATGAAGGATTAATGAAACAAACTTGCTTACTTAGTTCATCCATAATGATAGCAGTTGCCATTCTCTTTTCAAAAGGTTGTTTCATAAGCTCTGCAAAAACATGGTAACTTAATGGACAAATAGCTATTCCATTATCTACAAGATATTGTAGCAAATAATATATTTCTAATCTGAAGGATGGCTGTTTTTTTAGAACCGCGTCTCGAAGATAAATCCAGTATTTAGTATCAAGATAAATTCTCTCTTTGTTTAATACCTGCTCGCCAATTTCAACGCGATAATTTTTGGAATGCAAATATATACCTTGATCGTCTATACGGTTCTTACCATTTTCCAAATAATCCCCTTTCTCTTTTCAAATACACTACTTTTTAAACGTACGCTTCCTCTCGGGAGTACATACGTATTTTTCCCTGTTTCTTCTGCCGTGCAATCGCCTTCATATCGTCATAAAGCGGCGTACCCGGTTCGAGAGAAAACATTTCACCCTGCTTCTGCACAAGTTCTGAAAGTTCTTCCCGCACAGCCCTTCGTATCATACGGTCTAAATTCTTTATTGAAATTGAAAGCGAAGCTTGAGAACTATGATTAGCCATGATATTTGTCTTTTTTTTATCAAACTCGAAATAACCTTTTCTTACAAACCATCATCAGAGGCTGTCCAAAAAGTAATGTTGTCATACCTGCGAAGGCAGGTATCCAATCAGCATCCCGCAAATTTGAATAAATTTCTGGATTCCCGCTTTCGCGGGAATGACAAAACAACATTTTTTAGACAACCTCCATCAATAAAACAATCTAACGAAAGAAGAATAAAAAATCAATTTGAGGTTCTAGTTTGGAACTTCAAAGATAACCATTAAAGAAGGTGGTAACAATTTGCGACCAGCTTCTTTGGGATGGTATCACATTTTGTGATGCCATAAAAGCAGGATTTTCAAGGTCACAAAGCGTGACCTTGAACGTTCTATTTCAGCCCCTTATCTCACCTTCACCTTACCCGTCCTCACCACAGGTTCTCCATCTTTTTTCTCAACAGGGCGAACATAGAACCAATAATAGTACATCGTTTTAGGAAACTGCTCAGGGTTTAGCTTGATTTCGTACGTGCCGGCATTTTTTACTTCATCAACGAAGGTTGTGATATGTTCACCCTCACGACCGGAAAGTCTAAGCGTTACCGCGCTTCGTTCGCGTAATTCATACGTCAGCGTATTTATTGATGAGACGAACACCGGCTCGCGTTCACCTTCTTGTTCAACGACAATATCTTGAGCAGCTTCTGCCGGAGTAGAAAGAACAAGATTCCCGGCGGCGTTTGCTTTTACCCAGTATGCTGACCCGGGGAGCAATGTGTCAGCGTAAAGGTATCCCCCAAAGTACCGGTAAAACTCTGATGAAAGGAGACCGGACGGAATGCTTCCGATAGCGCTTGTCGGAACGGGATTGGTTATCGTGCCGACCATATTCCAGCCCTCCTTCACGTCAATTGTATCAGCAAGCACTTGCATTCCTTCGATTTGCACGGTTTGTCCGGATGGAAATTTCAGCCAGTACCCCGCACCCATCGCGAGGGTATCTTTCAGGATATACATTCCATCGTACGCGTATGCAGGCGACTCGGCGGAAGGGAAAAGCGCGCTTTTCCGAAAATCATCCACTGCGAGCGGAACGGAAACCATGTTCCATTTCGGGTTGACGGAAAATGTCGTCTTGAATTTATCCTGAACGATAGCAGCCCAGACGCTCAGGCTGCTGCCATCCATTCGCATCCAGATGGGATAAACCATGCCGTTGTGCGCCGCGATGTTGGCATAATCTCCGAAGAAGACTCCGGCATTCGGCGTAAATGAAGATGCGCTGACCTTGAAGTTTTCAAACGTCTCTCCCCCATCGGTGGATTTTGCTACATAAAAATCGGTTGCCTCGCCTGTGGTGGCTCTTCTATCATAAAAACAGACGTATAGATAGCCTGTTGTCCGGTCAATCGTCATCCAGGAAAAAAATTGGTGGCGGGAGGTTGTGTCGTCATTCACTCTTATTACGCTCCCCCATGTTTCTCCTCCATCGGTGGATTTAATGATGAAGGCATCCGTATTGCCGGTTCCGTTCCGCTGGTCAGTCCACTGGATATAAATTGTTCCCCTGTGCGGCGAGTTGCTTACATCGCACGTTGTTACCGGCAAGCCGTTTGCGCGGTATATTCCCGGAACAGCATAATCCCATCCTCCCGGCTGCGAGGTAACAAAAATATCCGTTCCCCACGTCAAGCCGCCATCGAGAGATTTATCGAACATTAATCCGAGGGGACCCGACCAGCATGTATAAATTTCTCCGTTTGGACCAACAGCAGGCACTGCGCCCTCTACTGTTTCATCCTCGTCTATGCAGTTGCCTCCAACGTCGCTTACCCTCACGGGAGCAGACCACGTCGCGCCTTCGTCCGTTGAGCGGGAAAAAAGAATCCGCGTACTGTCTGCCGGGTCGTAGCTCCCGTATGAATCGAACTCAGTCCAAGCTGCGTACAAATAATTTCGATAGGGCGAGTTCGTCATGTCCACGGCGAGCCACTCTTTATCCTGCGCCTTCGTTCCGTTGACGTAAATACCTGTGCCATTATTCCACGACTGTCCGCCGTTGGTTGATTTCTGCACAACGATGCGGTCAATCCAATTTCCGGGAGGCGGCGGATTGGAGAGGTGAGCGAAAAACAAATTCCCGTTTACATCATACGTTACCACCGGGTCTCCCCACACGCCATACGTCGAGCTAAGGTTTCCCTGCGTCCAATGATATCCGCCATCCGTTGAATAATAATAAAAGTTAATGTTCGCGCCCGCCGCGAGATTAAGTGGATTGGTCGGGTTGATGGCAATTGTTACTTCTTCCGGCGTGGCGCTGGAAACGGAGCTTACCCTGACATTCGGGTATTGTGAAAGAACTGAGCTATAAAAGCAAATGATGATGAAAAATGTTGCTGCTATTCTCAAGGGCATGGTCATCATCCTAAATGGAGTTTGAAAAAAGAAAGGGTATCTTATACTGTTCAATGTAATAAAATTGACGTAGGAATCCATACACAAGGATTCAGGTCTCAGGTTTCAGGATGGGAATATATGACTACACCGGGGTCAACTGAAATAATCATTTGGGTTGCTAACAACACAGATTGCCCCTGCAAAAAATAATCTAATTTTTGGTAGCGCCGCAGTTTCATCAATAATATCCTACAACGACCTCCCCTTTTGTCCCCTCTCCGTGTAAAGCGGATCTTCGACTTGCCAAGGAGGGGATACAGGGGCAATGCTGTCAGGTTAAGGAAAAAGCAGAGGAATTTAAAAATCAAGGAAGTGGTTATATATTCTAAAAAGCCATGATAAAAACACCAGTTATTAGAACAGATTTATGCCAAGATA
>SCUC01000021.1 GCA_004322375.1 Bacteroidota bacterium | reverse complement strand
GATGCCGCCTCCATGTTCTGATGACCCGCCCCTTATCCAGCTACTCAGGAGCGATGGTTCGTACCTTCGCGATGCCTATTATAATCCTTCGGAGCAATCGTATGGTGTGAACGCATTCTCTAACGATGGATTCAACGACAGCGACAAAGTTCTGTTTCGCATCATCTACAATTGTGATACGCTCATTGCAAGAACGCACGGGGATGACCCGATTTTTATCGGCGCTCCCACGCCTTCTCCGCCGGAGCCTCGCGAAGTCCATCTTTCCAACAATCGCACGCCGGCATTTACCGTTATCGGACCGGATACAGTTTGGGAAGATGACCCGTATCAATTGCTATTGCACGTTTTTGATCCCGATAGCGACCAAGTATCGTTTTCCTTTTTACAGGCTCCTTCATGGTTGAATCTGAATGAAGAAACCGGTTTGCTCTCGGGAACACCCGGTGCGGCTGATCTTGGCACGGAGGAAGTTTCAATTGTTGCCGATGACGGATATTTCCGCGGCAGAGATACGCTCACTTTTTCAATAACAGTGTTGCATGTTAATCATGCGCCAGCCGCGTTTCATCTCCTCACGCCGGAGTATATAGATACGATAGAGTATCATCCATCGGATTCTGTCGAATTTTCCTGGCAGCGAGCAATTGACCCCGATGCAGGAGATGTTGTGGGATATGAATTGGTTATCGTCAGCCTTACGCTGGATACGATTCGCGCGACCACGGTAGATACGATGCTGCGCTTGAGCATGACAGAATTATCTCCCTCCATGGCGTATGCGTGGAGCGTGTTTTCCTCGGATGGCATAGTAACTACCGCTTCAGCCGATACGTTTTTCTTTTTTACTGCACCTCCTGAAGATGTGAAACAGTTCCCCGGAATCCCCGCGAGCTATTCTCTCAGCCAAAATTATCCCAACCCTTTTAATCCGACAACGGTTATCAATTTCCAATTGCCGGTTTCCGGCTATGTTATATTGAACATTTATAATGTGCTGGGAGAGGAAGTGGCAACGTTAGTTGATGAATCTTTGGAATCGGGAAATAAATCTGTACAATTAGATGCAAGCGGATTGCCGAGCGGCGTGTATGTGTACCGGCTCACAGCGCAAGAAGCGAACGGGAACTTCTATGTTGACGCGAAAAAGCTTGTGTTGATGCGGTAATAGGACAGGTGAAATTAGAATTTTCGGGTACGTAAGGACTGACTTAAAAGCACGCTTACGTCATTCCCGCGCGCCAACGGCATCCCTTTGGGAAAAACGGGAATCCAGAAATTTGTTCAAATTTGAAGGACGCTAATTTGATGCCCTACGAAGCTGCTCGAAGAGCTTCCACAGCGTCATTCCCACGGGTCTTTGACTGAACGAAGCGAAGCAGAGTGAATCCGCCTTCGGCGGATTCGCTTCGCTGCTAATGACATGAATATAAAACATGCGATTGCGCTTCGTTTTTTGTCAATCTGCGATGGGTATGAAATCCATCGCTGGAACATAATATTGTCATCAAAGGTAATAACAATGGCTTGCCATTGATTGACCTTAGAATGACTACCCGCGAGGGTTTTCGAACAGTTACGAAAACACATCACTTATAATAAAGCTATCAGTTTTCATTTTTTATGGAGGTAAAGCGCGGGTATTCGGTAAGGTGTTATGAGTATTACGGCTCTCGCCAGGGGAACAGTATCTCTAACGCCTTCTTAACGATCTTGCCTTGGTGTTCCCGTAGACGAATTGAATTTACCACAACGGAGAGACTGCTCGCCAGCATAGCTCCCGCAGCAATGAGCGGATTCAATACGCCCGCGACAGCCAGGAGTATCCCTATCGAATTATACAAAAATGCCCAACCAAGATTTTGCTTCACAATACGAACGGTACGCCTTGAAATATCTATCGTTTCCGGGACAAGAAGGAGGTCGTCTCGCAATAAGGTGACAGAAGCCGATGAAATCGCAAGCTCGGTTCCCTCGCTTATTGCAATTCCGAGGTCAGCCTGGGCAAGTGCCGGGGCGTCGTTCACCCCATCACCGACCATGGCGATGCGTTCGTGTCTTGATTGAAGTTCCTTCATGTACTCGATTTTATCTTTCGGCAGCGCCTGGGCGTGATAGTGTTGAATACCGGCGAGATTTGCAATCGCCTTTGTCGTCCCCTCTGTATCTCCCGATAGAACCTGAGAGGAGATACCAAGCTTCTCCAGAGAGTGAATTGCATTACCTGCTCCGGGTTTGAGAGAATCGCCGAGTGTACAAAAGCCGACAACACTGCATCCTTCTATTCCAAAAAAAACAACTGTCCGCCCGGAATCAACTTCACGTTCCACAATCTCGCGAAACTCCTGTTGGATAGAATGTCCATATTGTGATACGTGCGATTCAATACCGATACATACTTCTTTGTTGCCCACGTATCCGGCGATGCCCATCCCGTCGGTAATGCGAATATCCGATGCGGCAGTGAGGCGAATGCTTCTATTCTTGCACTCGGCGACAATTGAGTTCGCGACGGGGTGGCTGGAAAATTGTTCTAACGATCCGAGATAATATAACGCTTCGTTCGTATCGAAATCCGTACCCACACAGGCATGGAGCGCGAATTTACCTTCTGTAAGGGTTCCCGTCTTATCAAACACCACGGTAGTTATACCCGATGCGCGTTGAAGCGCTTCACCATCCCTGATAAGGATGCCACGTTTTGCAGCGTACCCGATTCCCGCGGCTATTGCCAATGGTGTTGCCATGCCAAGCGCACAGGGACATGCAATCACTAAAATTGTTATCGCGCGGAGCAAGGCGGATTCAATCCCGACGCCGGAGAATGATAACGCGGTAAACGTGATGATTGCAACTCCGATGATCCCCGGAATAAATACCCGCGATACCTTGTCAACGGTTTGTTCCAGCGGGGATTTCGTGGAAAGCGCTTGCTCCACCATTTGAATAATGTTAGAAAGAACGGTGCCTTTTCCCGTTCGAGTTGTTTCAACTTCTATATGACCATTGATTAGGAGTGAAGATGCAATAACCGTATCATCCTCATTTTTTTCAACAGGCTTCGACTCTCCCGTGAGCAATGATTCATCTACAATTGCTCTTCCGTGAACGATGGTCCCATCTGCAGGAATTTTTTCTCCCGATTTGACGATAAAGAGATCTCCGATTTGCAATTTTTCTACCGAGACTAACCGCTCGCCTTCCGGCGCTTTGATGCGAACTTTTTTCGGAAGCAGGCTGTATAATCTATGAACGTTTTCCGAAGCTTTTTGTCTCACCGCAAGCTCGACATATTTCCCGAGAAGCAATAATGCAACGAGGCTCGCGGCGGTATCAAAATAGTAATGGGCATGTCCGGCAACGATGGCATAAACGCTGAAAAAGAACGCAGCAAAAATTCCCATGGAGAAAAGAAGCTCCATTGTCGGGGCTTTAGCCGCTACACTGTTGAATGCTTTTTTGTGAATAGGCAAGCCGCACCAGAACACGGAGGGGAGCGTAAGTCCGAATAAAATATAAGGAATGAGCGCTTTCATCTCGGATGCCAGTTCCTGAAAATACCCGATATACAGCACATAGCTGAAGAACATGATATTGTTCATCAGGAAAAGCGCGACGCCAGTTTTTATCAGTAGGGATTTACGTTCTGTGGATGTTTCGTCGGATTCGGAATTTCTTGGAGACGTCGAATATCCAAGACTGTTTATCTTCGCACATATCGTCGCGGGAGCGGTAAGTTCAGGTTTGTAAAATATTTTTGCCGTGTCGGCGGCGTACATAACTTTTGCTTGAACAACGCCGGGCTGGGAGCTAACCACTTTTTCAATTAACCATGAACAGGAGGAACACCACATTCCATCTAAGCGAAGGACAAGTTCCTGTGCGCCCTGCACATCGCATTGTACCGGCGCTTGCTCCTCCCGGGCTTCATCGGGCTTAGCGATGATGCCGAGACGGAGGCTCGTTTGGTACAGTTCCGATTGCTTGTAATCGCCTTCCAGCAGCCCGCTTTCCGCGAGAAGAAGAAATACCTGACGGCAGCCTGAGCAACAAAAACGAAGTGAAGCTGCTTTCCAGATTACTGCGTGCGGATGGCTGGGAAGTCTCAACCCGCATAAATCACAAATGCCTGCGGCTACCTGTTCCGCTTCAGGGGCAGGGGAGGAGATATATTTTGTTGATGAACGGGAGCTCATTTTGTGGATTCGCTGACGACTCCATTTTCATATTTTACTGTTCGGACGGGCCGTTGCTCTGCTATGATAATGACGACAATCAATATTCCGACAAAGAGGGCGATGGTGGCGTAAATAATTTTTTTCATAAAGCGTTACTTTGGTTGACTATTGTACATTGCCCGAATGTTCTTCCGGCATAAAGAAAACAATTTCAGTCGTTGTGTTGATGGTTGAATTTGATGTATGCACCGCTTGCAATTCTAATCTGTTCGGACCCGGTTTGAGATGTTGTCCGTTTGTGCTGATAGACATCTTGAGTGTTTTTTCTTCGCGCGATTTTAATCGAATAGGGTTTTCTGCGATAAATAATGAGCAGCTTGTGTATGGTGTATGGCGTTCATTGCAGTCGAGCTTAAATAAACCGTCTTCCATGCTTCTGTTGGATATTTTCACAACGTAATCGTTGTATATCAATCCATCCTTACCCTCTCGAAAGAGAGTGGAGCGATCGCCGGAAGCTGTCAGGGCAAGCGGCTGCCTGGTATGGATGACTACAGCGAGAACGACAGCATACGCCACAACAACAAATGCGATGATCCATCGCTTTGCGTCTATGAAACCAAGGCGTTCAAACCACCGGCTGCCGGTTTGTTGCTCACCCCAGGAAAAAGAGATTAATGTCGGTTTTTGTAATCTCGAGAGGATTGCCGTGCAAGAATCAACACAAACGCCGCAATGAATACATTCTGTCTGGTATGGCGATGTTCGGATATCAATTCCCATCATGCAGTCGCGAACGCAGGCTTTACATTCGATACAATCGTCGTTTCGTTCTGTCCGGTATCGTACAATCTGTGTTCGTGAATCAGTAATCACCATTTGCATCATGCCATACGGACAAGCTTTTGTGCAGAATTTTTCTCGCCAGAACATAATATTCACGAACGTGAGCGCGGAAATTCCGACGAGGATTCCTGTTGTAATAACGCCAAGCGTACCGCCTGAAATTTCAGTGACCATTGTGTAAGGATCAACGAAGTATGCGATAAGCACAAACCCGATCAAGAATGAAATTATCCAGATGGTAAGAATTTGAAGCACGCCAGCTGTTGCGCGGCGTATTAACGAAGCGCCTGTTTTCGGGACTCTCAGCCATTGTTTCGTTTTCTTTTCATACCAGCTGACAAGCTCGTTCAATCCCGTTTGCGGGCACATCCATCCGCACCAAACACGTCCGTATATCATTGAGAAAATTACAATGATGAAAATTATGAGCATAAGCACAAGAAACAATAAATAAAATTCGTCTATCCACAACACGGTGTTGAAAGCATAAAACCGTAATGTCGGAATATCTAACCGAAGGATGTTCCCAAAAGGCAGCGTGATGAATACAACCGCGCTGAGCACCTGAATCAGCCTTCGCCTGGCATTATATGAGTGGAACCAAATCACTTTCCTATCTGCTGCCTGAGCTGTTCCTGCTGAGTTTCGTAGCTCGATTTCCAGTCTTTATATTCGAAGAAATAGTAAATACAGAATAGCGCAATGACGATGTAAGCGATTTTTAAGAACCAGCCGGGACCGCGTTCATCATCCTGTTTCATGAGATCATCGTCATAGACAATATCTTGCTGCTTCATTGCTGAATTCCTTCTGCTGTTGTCGGTTCTGTTGTATTGGTTGAGCTTGAAAGTTTTTTCACCTGTTCTACACCCTCTTCGCGCCAGTTGATATTACTGCCGAGCTTTTGTAAATATGCGACCAGGGCAATAGCATCCTGCGTAGGCTGACCGGCAATATCGAAGAGCCAGGTATACGCGGGCATAAGGGAGCCGGGTGAAGTGCTGCGCGGGTCGCGCAAGTGATTAATGTGCCAGCTGTTATCGTATTTGCCTCCAACACGCGCAAGGTCGGGACCGGCGCGTCGTGTGCCGAGCATGTGCGGTTTATCAAAGACACATTCTCCCGGCTGTGTTGGGGGAGCCTGAATTAACGCGCGAACCCCGAACCGTTTAAACGTTTCTTCTTCACCCATGCCGTATCGCTGAGTTTCTTCGAGTAGGTTTCTCACCTGTTGAGTGTGGCAGTACCAGCATCCCTCTTTTTCGTAAATACGCTTTCCTTGCAGCTCAAGCGCGGTATAATCTTTTGCATCCTCTGTTGGCGTGGTGAGCGATGGATCCATCAAGGGAACTATCATTGTAAAATACGTTCCTAAAAACATGAACACCGCAATACCGAGAACAAGCAAAATAGCTTTCGATTCAAATTTCATGGTTCTTTCCTTTCTTACGCTGCTGAGGGTTGAAGTTGAGTAACTTGTTCAGGCGCTGAACGAACAGTCTTGTAAATATTAATCGCAAAGAGAATTTGTGCGACCAGCATCAACAAGCCGGAAATCATCCTGACAAAATAGTACGGGAACATCGTCTTGACTGTATCAAGAAAAGAGATTGTGTAATCCATCCATTGCAGTCCCTGCACGAAACCTCCAATCCAGAGACTAATGGCAAAACCGAGAAATCCTATAAATGAGAGCCAGAAGTGCCATTCTCCAATTTTATCGGAGAACATTGATCTCTTTAAGATGCGAGGAAGGGCATAATAAATTCCCGCCATGGCAAAAAATGAGAATGCACCGAATACCGCCATGTGCGCGTGTCCGACTATCCAATCCGTTTTGCTGATAATCTGGTTGACGCTACGCAACGAGTGCATAGGTCCCTGGAAGCAGGTGAGCAGGTAGAACGTAGTTCCTGCAAGGAGGAACTTCACGATGTAATTTCCTTGCGTCCACTTTCCCCGGAGCGTGCCGTAAAAATTTGTGATGACAGTCCAAACCGGAATAAGAAGCGAGACGCTAAACAGGATTGCTACCGTTTGAAGCCATGTAGGAACAGGACCGAATAAAATATGATGCGCGCCGTTCCAGATATACAAAAATGCGATAGTCCAGAATCCGATGATGGATAGCTTATGGCTGTACAGCGGGTTGCCGGTTGATTTTGGAATGAAATAGTATGCCATCGCGATACCCATCGGGGTGAAAATTAGCCCCACGGCATTATGCCCAAACCACCAGTTCACATTCGCATCGTTCACGCCGGAATAGACAGGCAGGTTGCCGACAATCCATAATATTGCAGTCCAGAATATCGTACCCATGATGTACCAGAGACTGACATACATTTGCTCGTACTTCCGCTTTGCTATGGTTGCGAAAATATTGATGGCAAAGAGTACCCATGCGATTGTGACAAGAATATCCAACCATACATTAAGCTCTAAATATTCCCTCGCCTGTGTATCGCCCATGCCAAGGGTAACAACGGCGGCAAGCACAACCGCTATCCAGATAAAGAGCGTTATCATACCGAGCTTTTCGCTGAAGAGCTTGGTTCCCGCCAGACGTGGAACAACATAATAGGCAAGTCCCATATTGGCGGCAAGCAGCCATCCGAACAGCACGCCGTTCGTATGAATGGGGCGAATCCGTCCGAAACCGAGGGCTGCAATCCCTCCTAAGAACTCGGGATAGATAAACTTAATCGCCATGATTAATCCGACGGAGATGGTGATGAGAAAAAAGGCGATGGATGAGTAAATAAACCACCGCGCTGATGTATCTTCATGTACAACGGTCATGTGATTCCTTTCATGTACAAATTATGACTACTGTTTCAGTTCAAATTTTGATTAGGAGCGGATGTTATGCAAGCGGATAATTCTGTTATCCTTAATTGTGATTTTGATACTTAGTATGTTCTACACACCCCTCATTCCCAATGCTGTCAGGTTAAGGATTAAATAGCCTTTCTGCGTTTAAGAAAAGCCTTATTGGGTATTTTATGATTCCTAGGAAACGATCTATCAGGTATAACCGGAATAATATGCTTCTTA
>SCUC01000162.1 GCA_004322375.1 Bacteroidota bacterium | reverse complement strand
GAGGAGGCGGAGCTTTGTGTTTGGCTCCAGCTCCACTTCGCCGATTTTTCCTACGGTCAACTTTGCGCGTGAAGCGTTGTCTGTTTCTAACAGGTCGCCAATGTAGAGCTTTCCCGTTGCAGCCAACAGTTCGGAGCCGATTTTTGGCTTTCCTTCCAGAGTTGTAACCTGCCACGAAGGGAGTTCCGGCAGCGTAAGATACCAGTATAACGCCGCGCTTATGATGAAAAGAAGGGCAACCGCCGCCGCGCGGAAATACCAGACGGAGCGACGAACGATGCCTTGCTGAATCTCCCGCCGCATCGCTTTTTGTTGTTCAACACTTCCTTCATATTGATGTCCGGGTAACTCGATAATAGTGCCTCGCGGTTGCGTCGTAATTCGCTTCTCAATTCCGCTCCACAAGTCGCGGGGAGGCTGAATTTCCTTTGGAAGAGCATCTATCTTGCTCATGAATGCGTTCAGCCTGTCAAATTCGGATTTACATTCGGGGCATTGCGTGATGTGCAGTTCAATAAATTGCCGCTGTTCGGGTTTCAATGTCCCTTCGATAACATTATCCAGTAAGTCAAGAATATGGTGTTCGTTCATAGTTCCAATACCTTTCGTAGCATTCGTCTCGCCCTGTGAAGCTGGGCTTTGGAAGTTCCCACTACAACCTCAAGCTGTTCTGCTATTTCTTCGTGGCGGTAGCCTTCAATATCATGAAGCACAAAAATAGCTCTCGCGCTTGGCGGCAGCCGGCGTATCGCGTCTTCAAGATCAATTACCGTTTCCGGAGAATGTCGTTCAGCGGGGCTATCGAATGTTTCTATTTCTTCATTCGTCTCAACGCGGGATTCGTACCGTTGCCGGGAGCGGAGAGATGTGAGCGAGAGATTGACGGCAATCCTGTGAAGCCAGGTTGAAAAAAGGCTTTCGCCGCGAAAACTCCCTATCTTTTCCCATGCCTGGACAAACACCTCCTGGGTTACATCTTCCGCGCGAGGCACATCGGTAACAATGCGAAGGCAAACCGCGTAGACGCGCCCGACATTTCTGCGGTAGAGAGCCTCGAAGGCGCGGGTATCCCCGGAAGCAGCGCGAACGATAAGGTCGCGTTCTTCAATAACGGTTTCTGCCGCGCTATGCATGGAACATTCCTTGAAATTGCACAATCATGATTGCTGTTCTATTGATTAGACGCCGGTACAGAGGAAATGGTTGAAGGCGTGAATAGAAAACGTTTGTTGAAACCTGAAAAATGCCTGTCTCGGCGATGTCATTGCGAATCCCGCTTTAACGGGCGGAGCAATCCTCTAAGGAGATTATGACTATACAGGGGACAGTTTCTAAAACCCATCGCGGAACAATGGTTAAACGCAAACAGAGTTCATTCTCAATATAGTTAAAACAACGCTTAACAGACTTACTCGGAATGAAGTTCATGGTTTCGGCTGACTTCAAGGTCTATAATGCTACGCTACGAGGAAATTAAAAAGATGCTTAAAAGCCCTCCGTTATTTTGTCTTCGCTTTTCTTGCTTTTAACCTTTCCCGCGCATCTTTATAGCCGGGCTTTATGACATTATAGATGACGGCAATACGATCTTTGTAAGGAAGAAACGCGCTTTTCATGGCGTTGATGGTCATCTTTTCGATATCTTCAAAGGTAATTCCGAACACATCCTGCGCGAGCTTGAATTCTTTCGACATGGTGGTCTTGCTCATTAAACGGTCGTCGGTGTTAAGTGTGACGCGGAATTTATATCTATAGTAAATGCCGAAGGGATGCTCTTTGATATTTTTCACCGCTCCGGTATCTACATTGCTGGTGAGACACATTTCGAGGGGGATACGTTTATCCAGCACATACTGAGCAAGGTAGCCCATGCTTACAACCTCAGTCGGGTCATCATCGGCAAGCTTCATATCTTCGATGAGCCGTGTTGCATGACCGATGCGATGCGCTCCGCACCACTGGATAGCCTGCCAGATGGATTCTTTTCCGAATCCCTCACCCGCGTGAATTGTAATATTGAAATTTTCTCTCTGGATAAAGTGGAATGCATCCACATGCTTTTTAGGAGGGTAGCCGCCTTCCTCGCCTGCAAGATCAAAGCCGACGACACCGCGCTCCCTGAAATCCACGGCGAGCATCGCCATCTCCTCGGAAAGCTGCATGTTTCTGAGCGCGCAGATGATTAATCCGTACTCAACGCCGAAATCCTGTTTCCCCCGTTCAAGTCCCCGCAACACCGCCGAAACAACCTCATCCCAGTGCAGCTTTTTCTTCGTGTGGAATACGGGCGCAAACCGCGTCTCGACATAGACAACGCCGTCGTTTTTCATGTCTTCCATCATTTCGTAAGCGACTCGCTCGAGGGCATCTTCCGTTTGCATAACGCCGCACGTGTGGGCGAATCCCTCTAAGTATAACGGGAGGCTTCCCCGTTGCGCTCCTTGATGAAACCATTCGGCAAGCTCGGCTGCATCGGTTGTGGGCAATTTCTTGTACTTGATATCTTTTGCAAGCTCGATAACAGTCTGCGGTCGTAAGCCGCCATCGAGATGGTCGTGGAGGAGAACTTTGGGAAGCGTGCGAATGAACTTTTCGGTGAGTTTCATGGTATGGCTATTTTTCTTGAATTGTACAAGTATTTATTGTACCTGTTAAGGTATTAAAATTTAGGTGGAAAAACAATTTCTTGCATTCTATAATGCAGAGCAGTATATTACAAATATTTGAACAACTGTTCAATCGTTAATATTAGGTGAAAGCGATGAAATCAAAAGATGTTTGTGAAGTAACATACGTTCACAAGGCGAGCGTCGAATCCGCGCGGAAAGCAATTCGAAGCGCCGAAACGGTTCTTGGCGTGACGGAAACGTTCAGAATTCTTGGAGACCCGACGCGGCTGAAAATAGTTATGGCGCTTGCAAAAGAAGAACTATGCGTGTGCGATATTGCCGCGTTGTTAGGCATGACCGATTCCGCTATCTCTCACCAGCTCCGTTTGCTGAAGAATCTCCGATTAGTGAACTTCACCCGAAAAGGGAAAATGATATACTACACGCTTGATGACGAGCATATAGAAGATTTGCTGCGTATCGCCGTGCGGCACGTTTCGGAGGATTAAGATGAGCAAGCAGACGACATTTATTGTTGAGGGACTTTGCTGCTCGACCGAAGAGCTTCACATCAGGAAGAAGCTCGGCGCAATGAGCAGCGTTGAAATCCGGGGCATCAACATCGTGGAAAAAACCGTCAGCGTGAATCATACATGCTCGACAGAACATATCCTGAACGCATTGAATGCTCTTGGCATGAGCGCGAAGCTTCAGGACGATCTGCTGAAACCTCAATCGTTC
>SCUC01000161.1 GCA_004322375.1 Bacteroidota bacterium | reverse complement strand
GTTGTTTCATTCCCGAAAGCTTTATCGGGTTGCCAACCATCCGCAGCATCCCTGCGATAGGATGGTTGCACGTTTCAATCATTGCACGTTCTTTCACTGTTTCCATCTCAAGAGCTTCGTGGAGCGTGTTGATGCTGCCATTCGGGACGTCAGCTTTTGCCAGAATCTCTAACCACGCCGCACGGGATTTAGTTTTCAAAATCTGGGCGAGAATATTTTCCAGGGCGTCGCGGTTTTCTACGCGTTTGGAATTCGTTGCAAACAGTGGATTGTTTGTCAATTCTTTTTGTCCGATTGCAGAGCAAAAATTTCTCCAGTGCGATTCCGCTCCCACTGCAACATTGATGTACCCATCCTTTGTTTCAAATGTCTCGTAAGGAGTAATTGTAGGGTGACGGTTGCCTTTGCGTGTTACGTTTCTATTGGAAGATAAAGCTATTTGCGACTGATATGTGAACAGAGAAAGCAGCCCATCCAACAAGCTAATATCAACAAGCTGTCCCGTCCCCGTTTTTTCGCGATGGAACAGAGCAGCGAGAATTCCCTCAAAGGCGAGTGTTCCCGCGGTAACGTCGGCGAGGGATATACCCGCTTTTGTCGGCGCGCCATCAGGAAATCCTGTAACATCCATTAAACCTGATTCACCCTGCACAACCAAATCGTAGCTTGGCTGGTGGCTACGGCTACTTGTTTGCCCGTAGCCGGAGATTGAGCAATAGACGATGCGAGGATTTATCTTCTTTACATTATTGTAACCAAACCCGAGGCTTTCCATTACACCCGCCCGGAAATTTTCTACAAGCACATCGCATGATGTTATTAGTCGTGTAAGAATTTCTTTTCCTTCCTTCGCTTTTAAATTGAGAGTAACGCTTTTCTTATTCCTGTTGACGCTAAGGAAGTACGCGCTTTCTCCCTTCACAAAGGGCGGTCCCCACGAACGCGTGTCGTCTCCTTTTCTGCGCTGTTCAATTTTAATAACTTCCGCGCCCATGTCGCCAAGCTTCATCGTGCAGAAGGGACCGGAGAGAATGCGGGTGAGGTCGAGAACGCGGATACCGGACAATGGTGATTTCAGATTGGATTTCATGGCAGCTTTGAGCCTCGTGCAGCCATCCATGGACGCACTTCATACCGCAGCCTGCCTGCGATAACGGCGGGGTCGGTATCGCACATTTTTTTCGCCTCTTCGAGCGAGTCAACTGTCAGGATGAAGATGCCGCGTAAATCGGTATCATCTAAAAATGGTCCCGCGATACAGAGCTTACCTTCTTTATGTAATCGCCCGATGTTCGCTAAATGTCCCTCCTGTATCTTGGCAGCTGTTACCGAGTCGTGCGTGCGGTTTGCACCTTTGTAGAGAAAGACCATGTAGTAGGTACGCATTTCGTATTTCTCCTCGGTTGGCGGGGTTTGCTGGGTCGTATCCGTTTTCTGCGCGAGGCAACAGGATGATGCAAGGAGAATAACTAAAGGTAAAAATAGTTTAATCATAAAAATAATGAGAATAGTAAAACGCAGAGACGCAGAGTTCGCCGAGAGAGTTACTACGGCGCTTTCGGTGTCTCAGTAG
>SCUC01000160.1 GCA_004322375.1 Bacteroidota bacterium | reverse complement strand
AAACAATTTTTCTCCGGGGAGATGGTCGAGGTTCCACCGTTCAATGCTGTGAACAAGCTTTCGCGGCTCTCCGTTCGCCGGAACAAGATAGAAAAACCGTCTTGTATTTAAGATGTGTTTTGGATATTCCAGGATGCGCTGGGCAAACTCGTTGCGCTTCCAGAAATCATAAAAAAGCCACCCATCAATTTGTTGTTCTCGTAATGCTAGTTGAATTGCTTTTATTTTTGCGGTAACTTGTTCGGAGGGAGACTGCACGGTATTATTCCTGTTCTAATAATTCTGAAAGAAAATCTTTAACTGTTTAAATATACTCATTATTCAAGTCAAAATTAAAAAAAGTTCTTTGTTCTTTGTACTTGGTACATAGTCATTTGTCATTTGTCGTTTGACTGATAACTGAGTACTGACTACTGACTATTGGCTACTCACCACTAACGATTCTTATGCTTTAAGCTAATAACAACTCCACCTGCGCCTATGATTAACATAATAATAGCCTGCACCATCGTCTTGTATGAAATAGCCGCGCCTGCAAAAACAGATTTATAGAAAAACCAGAGTGAGAGTAACACAAGGATAATATACAATCCAATCATAATTTGAGTCGCTTTTCGGTTGGTTTCGGGTGTGTCAGCGGCGAAGAATTTGTTATAGAGAAATAATCCTACGGTAGCTACTACGCCTAAGCCTGCAAAAATCATCCAGAATGATCGAATCTCACCTTCAATCCCTGTTTGACCGACAAGCGGTTTCAGCATAGCTTCGTACAGCACGCCGCCGAGGTTGGATCCGACCAGACTTCCGATGACACCATATAAAAACGCGTATCCCATATAGACGGCTTTTTTATCAGCCGGAGCGACAAGTCCGATATAGCTGTAATATTTTGGATGTGCAGTCATTTCACCGATAGAGAAAACCACAATCCCGGTAATAAATATCCAGACGTTTGTTGCAAAAGCGAGGCAAACAAATCCGATGACGCCAAGCACTATGCCGCTTGTCATTGTTAAAATCGGTTGAGCGTTTTTTACAATGCGGCTGACAAACACCTGCAAAAGAATAATCGTCCCTGCATTCGTGATTGTAACAAACTCAGCGTCGAATGTAAATGGAATATGGAGGGTCGCAAAAAGAGCGTTTACCGGGGCGGCATCAACAAAATCGCGCAGGAACCATAACACGGACCCAAAATTTTGGAAATACAAAATCCAGAATCCTGAATAAACGAAAATCATCAGCATAAATCGCGCATCTCCGAGAACCATTGCCGCGCCGCCCATCACTTCTTTGATTGTTTTAGTATTTGCGGGCTTTGGCGGGTCTTTAAACATGAACAGGGTCGGAATCAACATCAGCGCGCAATAAATTGAAGAGGCGATAAACACATAGCTCCATGAAAATCCTTTCAGATAGCTAACAAGCAACGGCGCTAAGAAAGCTCCCATATTGATCATCCAGTAATACACCCCGAAGCCAAAGCCTGAATTTTGCTCGTTGGTTGTCCGCGCGATTGTTCCGCTAATAATCGGCTTGAACAACCCTCCTCCTGTTGCCATAACCAGCAAGCTTGCGAAGACTGCGCCGTACGCGCTCATCTGTCCACTTAAAAAATATCCTGTGGAAAGCAACGAGAACGCTACAATCAGCATTTTTCTATATCCATAACGGTCTGCTAACGCTCCGCCCAGGATCGGAACGATGTACGTTAATGCATAAATCAGGCTTTGCAGAAACCCGACCGATTCTTCGGTGAATCCTAATCCGCCTTTTTGAATTTCGTCCGTTAGGTAAACCGCAAGGACAGAGTTCATTCCATAATACGCTCCGCGCTCGAAAAGCTCCATAACATTGGCTAACCAAAAAACGCGGGGAAACGATCGTAACATACTTTGTGATGTTGGTGTGCTGCTCATAGAAATTTAATTATGATGAATTTAAATATCAGGAATGTACGAAAAAGAAATGGGATTTGATATGTATTGCTGCTATTTTTAAATACTTTTATTAGAGGGTGCAGTCCCTGCTCTTGCAACTACTTGCTCAAGAATTTCACGGGGTACCTGCCTACCTGAAAAATTCCGAACTGTTCTCCGTTGATTGTATTGCTCGTAAAACGCTCTTGCACGGCGTTGTTATTCATCGTCGGCGAGATATGCTCGATCTTGTAAGGGATCAATTTTGCCATTATTTCACGTTACTATAAAAAAGAAACCCCATCCTAAAAGGACAGGGTTTTAACAATTGAAAGCAAGAAACTTTTATTTTGCAATATACACGTATAATTCCATGCCCGGTTTAAGGACGTCTCCCGGCTTTAAGATGTTCCATTTCATCAACTGCTCTTCCGTGATGTTGAATTTCCGGCTGATAGAAGCAATAGTTTCTCCAGCGCGAACCGTATAGACCGTCAGCTCGCCGGAGTCCTCAATGCCCGTCGCTGCAGGTAATCCCTGTTGCGTGGTAAGGGCGGTACCGCGCGATTGCTGTAAAATGGATTGAAGAACCCTCTGCGCTTCCGGTGATAGCTCTGAGTTTTGTTCCGCGCCGGTGGGCTTGTATGAATCGTCCATATCCCCTTGTTCTGCCTCAGCTTCTGTCGCAACAAATTCGCCTTCTTCCGGCATGGAAACGCTTCCCACTAATTTGCCGATACTGGAGATTGCCGATTTGTTGACGGCAAATAATTTGGGTTCTGTTGATGACTTTAGCAGGTATTGATTCTTAAACTTAGGATGATTATAGAATTCAAGCCGTACCAGCTCATCCGCCATTAATTCAACATTCAGCGCAGGTGAACCGGAAAGGAACACGACCGTATCAACAAATCCTTCCGCGCGTAACAGCGAAAGCTGATCAACTGCGGGCTTCATTGTTTTCGCCGGGACCACAGCGCCATTGGAGACCCATTTTTTATCGTCGCGTTTGAATACAGCCCGATCGCCGCCGTAGCGAACCGTAATCATTTTCATCATGCGCGGTTCCATTCTCAGCACCGTTCGTTGACGCCACTCGCTCAAGTTCTTTCCCACCAGAGCAGGAACAATTCCCTTCGCGAGATAGACCGAACCGGAGGAAGCAGGGCGCACATACGCTTGACCGGATGTGGGACCAACCTTTCCGACAATAAGAACTGTGGGCGTTCCCGCGTCGGTTGTGATTGTCACATTCGTTCCCGCGTTGTCAACTTCGTACATTGCCTGTTTCTGCGCATTGGTAGAAATCAAGCCTAGCAGCTTGAACTTCGCTAACCCCTCGAGAAGGTTATACATTGCCTCATCGTCTGCATACGCATTGATAGGATCAATGATTTTCCAGCGGTCTCTGATTTTTTCAAAGCGAACATACTGCTTGTTTTTCTCGATTTCAATTTTCGATACCTTCGCGATATCGAACGAGAGTTGAATGTCGGGAGCTTCATAGGTGAATTCCTGGCTCTCCGTCGGTTTAATTAACCAGTAACCGACGACAAGAACTACGACAATAAGAATTAAGAAAAAATACGATGAACGTTTCATACATCCTCATCAATAGCTTTTATGACGTTTTCGGCGCGCTGCGTTCATCATCAACCGTAAGAATCCAACGATGATGACAACCGCAGGAGGCGCGGTGAAATTAAAGTATTTAACAAATGTCTTTGTACCTTCGCTCACATCGGTAAATTGCTTCGGCGAAGGATCCCGCTTCTTCATTGATGTGAGCCCAACATCATCTACGAGCCAATCAACGACATCGGCGGCAAATTCAATATTGTTCTGATTGTGCTGGAATTCATCCATCACAAAATTCCCGTCGCCGACAACAACCATACGCGTGTTGGGGCTCCGGGAAGGAATCGGGTCTTCATAATCCTCTTCCTCTTCCTTGATAATTTTTAGCTCGACCGCCCGCTTCAGCGTGTACATGCTTTTAAACTGCCCTTCAAGCGCGGCGGCTACGGGAACATCTTTCAGGATAAACATCTCTTCCGGGAACGTCTGTGCCGGATCCGCGTCAATGGGTTCTCCTTCCATCCGCGTGCTGCGGTTGGAAGTCATCAGCAACACCTCTCCATTTACGCCGCGAATGCTTGCAATTTTCGGATCTACCGAACTGACAAACGTGAATGCAACCGGCGGCAGATTTCTGAATGTAATATTGCCCGGGTTAAAGTTGCTCAGAACGGGATAAAACGGGTATTCAATATCCGTCGGCAGCGAGGTGGCAAGGGTATCAACTTTTGTCGTGATGGTGACACATGTCGCATCTAATACCAAATCAGTATTGATTGCGCAGCCCCAATTTTCCACGAGGTCGTTGATATTCAAATTGACAGCGCTCCCCCTATG
>SCUC01000159.1 GCA_004322375.1 Bacteroidota bacterium | reverse complement strand
TCTGTTTTTGATATTTTTCATGCATCCACTTGCTAAGACCATGATCTTCAAGAAGAAAAATACAGCTATCTTTACTTTCTATGTCACGCCCAAGGTCTTTTTCACTATAAATTACTATTTCTGATTCACCCGCTTTAATTTTTGGAATACTTAGAAATGAAAAATAACCTTTCTCATGTGAATCATACTTATCTATATCATCTATAGTTACATTTAAGGCTATTCCATTTCCAATATTCGTCAAGCGTAATTTACGTATATTATTCTCTGAAATCACTTGAGTAAATATTGAAGGCATAACTGAAAGCCTTCTCTGATGAATTAGCTCTTTAGTCTGACGGCGTGTATAGTATGTATACACAATAAGAACAACTAACGTTAAAAATGTGATTATTAAATTTAAGAATGTTCCATAATCATGCATAAAAGCCTCAAGCATTTGTACAAACCTTTTTATTGTTCTTATTTTTTTTATTGATGATTTACTCTTAGCCTTTTCTCAATGAGAATGTTAAAACAATAGTTCTAAATTAAATAAGCCGCCCCTCACCAGTAGGAGAGAATACCAATGCGAAGCGGCTTGTTGTTGCGTTACTGCGTGGCAGCGATGGGTATAAAACCCATCGCTTGATGACTTTACTGTAAGTCAAGGAGTGTACAAATCCTTTGGGGATTGTCACGCCGTCCCGTCACGCTTTAGCGTGACGGGACTCCTCGCAATGGCGTCTTATTTTGAGGGAATATTCTCCTCTGCACCTCCGCGCCCTTGCTCCTCTGCATTAGAGGTACAGTACGAAACGCTCATGGTTCGACTACGCTCACCATGACGATGCTCAAGATGAACGAAATTACTTCTTCTCATCAACAACTTCAAACGAAGCATCCTCTACTTTCTTCTCGTCTGTTGCCTGTCCTTGCTCATCGGTGGGACCGGAGGAGGATGGAGGAGGTTGCTGTTGAGCTTGCTGCTGCTGAGCGCCGGCTTCGGTAGCATGCTTGTAGAGTTCCTGGGAGACTTCATTCCAGATTTCGTCGTGGACTTTCATTTTGTCCATAATGTCGTTGATGTTGCCGGATTTGAGAGCGGTCTCAAGCGCCTCGGTGGCTGTTTCCAGCTTGCCTTTAAGCGCAGAGGGGATTTTATCGCCAAGCTCTTTCAATTGCTGGCGGGTGCGGAAGACTTTCCCGTCCGCTTCGTTCTTCACCGCGATTTCTTCTTTCTTCTTCTTGTCTTCTGCGGCATGAAGTTCAGCGTCCTTTTTCATCTTATCAACTTCTTCCTTGCTCAAGCCGCTTGAAGAAGTGATGCGAATGCTTTGCTCTTTGCTGGTTGCTTTATCCTTTGCTGTAACATGCAGCATTCCGTTCGCGTCAATATCGAACGTAACCTCGATTTGTGGAATACCACGCGGCGCGGGTGGAATGCCATCGAGATGGAATTTACCAAGCGTCCGGTTATCTAACGCCATCGGGCGCTCGCCCTGCAAGATGTGAATTTCCACCTGCGGCTGGCTATCCGACGCAGTGGAAAATATTTCGCTCTTTCGTGTAGGAATTGTTGTATTCGCCTGAATCATCGGCGTCATCACTCCGCCAAGCGTTTCAATGCCGAGCGTAAGCGGGGTAACGTCGAGCAGAAGTACATCGGTAACTTCTCCTGCTAGCACGCCGCCCTGAATAGCCGCGCCTACCGCAACCACTTCATCCGGGTTCACACCTTTGTGTCCTTCTTTTCCGAAAATTTGCTTTACCAACTCTTGCACGCGCGGCACGCGCGTCATGCCGCCAACCAAAATGACTTCATCAATCTGGCTGGGACGGAGATCGGCATCCTTCAAAGCTTTCTCAACAGGCGGCACACAGCGTTGAATCAAATCTTCTACAAGCTGCTCAAACTTTGAGCGGCTCAACGACATGTTCAAGTGCTTGGGACCGTCGGCTGTCGCAGTGATAAACGGCAAGTTAATCTCGGTTTGCTGTAATTGCGATAATTCCATCTTTGCTTTCTCAGCCGCCTCGCGCAAACGCTGGAGCGCCATCGGGTCTTTACGCAAATCAATGCCCTCCTGCTTTTTAAACTCATCTGCGATAAACTCGAGCACGCGCTGGTCAAAGTTATCTCCGCCAAGATGCGTATCGCCGTTGGTGGATTTCACTTCAAACACGCCGTCGCCAAGCTCAAGAATAGAAATGTCAAACGTTCCGCCGCCAAGGTCGAACACGGCAACCTTGCTATCCTTATGTTTTTTGTCCATCCCGTACGCGAGCGCGGCTGCTGTCGGCTCGTTGATGATGCGCTTCACGTTCAACCCGGCAATCTCGCCTGCCTCTTTTGTCGCTTGCCGTTGCGCGTCGTTAAAGTACGCGGGAACGGTAATCACGGCATCTGTAATTTTTGTTCCGAGATAATCTTCGGCAGTTTGCTTCATCTTTTGTAAAATCATCGCGCTGATTTCCGGCGGTGAATAGACGCGGTCTCCAATCTTTACGCGCGCCGTGTTGTTTTCTCCCTGCACAACGTTGTACGGCACGAGCTTCATTTCCTCGGTCACTTCGTTATGGAAGCGTCCCATAAATCGCTTAATCGAAAAGACGGTGTTCTGCGAGTTGGTAACAGCCTGACGTTTTGCCGCCTGACCGACCAACCGCTCGCCGCTCTTTGCAAACCCTACGATGGAGGGAGTTGTTCTCGCCCCCTCTGCATTCGCAATCACGACGGGGTCTTTCCCCTCCATCACGGCAACAACCGAGTTGGTCGTGCCTAAATCAATTCCAATTATTTTATTTGACATGAGTAAATCTCTCCTTGATTAAAAAAATATTATGATAAACTATGGTGTGATTGTACAATATACGTGCCAGATATTTCATTTTGAGAAAATGGTATTTACTTTATGTATTCAGCTATTTTGAAAACGAGATTCCTAATGGAGATAAATACTTCTGACAGGTTGGCGAAAAAATGACATGAATTGACAATTGAAGATTTGCGTTTGAAATTATTGTTAATATTGATATTCAGAATTGTTGTATTACGAGAGGGAAGATCCGCGAAGACTTTTCCTTAAGTTTGATTTTCCCTTCCCTTTTTGCTAAACTTGAGTGATGAAATCGCTTTCTCCCGAATCAATCCGAAAAGAGCTGCATACTAAAATTATTGGCAGAAATATCATTTTGCTTGAAACAATTGACTCAACCAATATCTACTTAAAATCTCTCGGATCACAACAAGGTCCTGAAGGAACGGTAGTCCTCGCTGAAGAACAAACTGCCGGGCGTGGACGGCGGGGAAGAAATTGGACTTCTCAAAGGGGGAAAAATCTCACGTTCTCTGTGTTGCTTCACCCCACGAACCAAACCCAAAACGTTGGATTGCTCTCGCTTCTTGCCGGACTCGCCGTTACGAAAGCCATTCGTTCTTCCGCTTCATTGCCTGCGGAGTGCAAGTGGCCCAATGATGTTTTGATTAACGGTAAAAAGGTATGCGGGATTCTTTCAGAAATGGTTACATCTGCCGACAACCCTCCTTCTATCATTGTGGGAATCGGCATCAACGTCAATCAGACGGAATTTCCTGAGGAGATACGGGAAACAGCTACTTCATTATTCTTAGAAAGTGCATCGTATTCAGCATCCTTAAAAACTTTTGGCTCGGAGATTCTTCTCCCGCTAAAGCGGGATCAGAATGACATTACCCTTTGTTTTGACCGTGTGAGGATTCTTCAAAAGGTTTTAGAAGAGGTGGAATATTGGTACATTCAATACCAACTTCAGCGATATGAAAAAATTATTCAAGAATGGAAGCGCCATTGTTCGATGCTCGGAAAAACAATTTTGTTCAACCAGAATGGAAATATTGTATCGGGAGTATTTGCCGATATTGCAGAGGATGGTGCGTTATTGCTCGAGACGAATGGAACTGTGCAGCGTATTATCGCGGGGGATGTTACTGTGGTGAACCCTGGCGATGGGTATAAGTAACTATTCGATAGCTCTCCCGCATTGTCTTTATGAGCCCCGCCCCGCGGAACGAATCCGCCTCTGGCGGAATGCCTTTAATTCTGTACTATATTCAAGACCTCTGGATTCTTCACCCCGATAAATCGGGGTTCAGAATGACACCTTAGTTTTTTTGGGCAATTCTAAAACCCATTGCCGGCTAAGATACCTATACACAAATAACAAATAACATTAACAATTAACTTGACTATGCTTCTTGTTTTTGATATTGGAAATTCCCGCACAAAAATCGGTTTGTTTCATCGAGCGCAGTTACTATCGGTAGTTTCGTTCGATACAATGAGCACAAATTATGTTTCTGATTGCAAAGAAGCGTTACGGCTTCTTGCCACTCAAGATAAAACCGCATGGAAAAATTTATCAGGCATAGCCATTGCATCCGTCGTTCCTTCACATACAAAAAAAATAGAAATCGTATGCAAGGCACAGTTGAAAAAAAAGCCGCTCGTTATTTCCGCCCGATTAAAAACAGGACTCACTATAAGTTATGCACATCCCCTGAAATTAGGAAGCGATAGACTGTGCAACGCCGTAGCTGCATATCATAGGTATAAACAAGCTGTTATCGTAGTTGACTGGGGTACAGCGACAAAATTTGATGTCGTTGACCGAAAAGGGGCCTACCTGGGAGGAGCAATAGCACCGGGGTTGGGGGCATCCGCACAGCTTCTCGCCGAGCGGACGGCGCAGCTGCCAAGAATTCAATTAGAATTCCCGCCTACTGTTATCGGAAAAGACACAGTTCAATGCCTTCAATCAGGGATACTCTACGGTATTATCGAAATGACAAGAGGAATGCTCAGCCGGATTAAAAAAGAGATAAAACAAAAGCCAATGGTGGTTGCTACAGGAGGATTCTCTTCCCTACTTTCAGACCATATTAGCAATATTGATGCTGTTGAGCCTCACCTTGTGTTAGAAGGCGTAACGATCATTTACAAAAGAAATCGGCATCATCATTGACTATTAACAATTCACTATTAACAATTGACAATTGTGAATAGTCAATGCTCAATTGTCAATTATCTCATGGTGTTATTCCTCCTTCATCAAAAACCCTTCACCGCGCACGGTATAAATCAATCGTTTCGGGAATCCTTTATCCAAAACTTGACGGAGGTGCTTAATGTAAGCGTCAATCACATTCGATTCAGGAACAAAATCGTATCCCCACACGTGTTTAGAGATTTCGCTTCTTGTAATCGTGCGATTTTTATTCCGTATTAAATATTCAAGCAAGAGGAACTGCTTCTCCGTAAGACGAATCGTTTTATTAGCCCTTCGAACAATCCGTGTAATTGTATCCAGCTCAATATCGGCAAGATGAATGACGGGAGAAATATCGAAATGGTACCGGCGCAACAACGCCTCGATCCGGGCAAGCAACTCGATAAACGCGAACGGTTTCATGAGAAAATCATCGGCTCCTGCTTGCAGGCTGTCAACCCGGTCTTCAACCAAATTTTTTGCCGTGAGAACAATCAACAGACAATCAATTTTATGACGCCGTAAATCTCTTATGACCGAAAGACCGTCTTTTTTGGGCAAAAGAATATCAAGGACAACAACCGGATACTTTCTTGTCATAGCAAGCTGGTACCCTTCTTCGCCGTCATGAGCCGTATCAACTGCATACCCGTGTGCCGCTAATCTCCTTGCAATAGAATCGAGCAGATGAGGCTCATCCTGTACCACCAGTACCCGGGTGCCGGGATTCCGGGCGTCAAGTTTTTCGGTATTGTGAGATGGAATTCGTTTGGGCATACAGGGCTCGGCGTTAAGCTACTGAATTTCTCATTGAAGGTCAAGCCGAAAAGCAAGAAAAAGAATTTTTTTTTCACTTTTGTGATGATATATCGCTGCATGAACAGTTCAAGTTCAGGAAGTACATAACAATTCTTCTTGTGAAAATGATACCCAACCTGCCGTATAAACCGAAAAATGATTGGATTCTCTACGAGTTGTTGACCAGCTTTTCCCAAAGGGGATACCGCTGGCACACGGGAATGACAGAACCGAATTTTTAGAAATGCACTAAAGTAAAACGACAGGCAAGAAAAAGCATTGAATGAGAATCTCCGCCCCCCCGTTTTGTATGCTTATCGAACACCAAACATGGTAACGGATGCCTGTGCTATCTCAACAAGCGGTGAGAAATAAATACCAATAATGAGCGTTGGTAGAAGCATAATCATAATAATAACAATGTGAACAGGCGAGAACGAGAGCTCACCAGCATTGGGAGCCGGTTCGCGCAGAAACATGTTGCGGAAAATTTTCACGTAATAGTACAATGAGACAACGCTGTTTAACACTCCAACGATAGCAAGCCAGAACCACTTTGCATTGATAAGAGCAGCAAAAAGATACAGTTTCCCTACAAAGCCTGCCGTCGGAGGGATGCCGGTCAAAGAAAGAAGAAATACGGTCAGCGCGATGCCGACAAATGGCGAACGTACTCCCAGCCCCTTATAGTCTTCGATGCTTTCGCTGCCGATTTTATTAGCCACAATCATCACGATGTAAAACGCTCCCAGGTTCATAAACAAGTACACAACAAAATATATCATGACAGCGGCGATACCATCGCTGCTCAGAACAACAACCCCCATCAGCATATAGCCCGCATGGGCAATACTGGAGTATGCAAGCAGTCGCTTGATATTCGTTTGCCAGATAGCGACAAGATTTCCCAGCGTCATGGTAAGCACGGAGAGAATCGCGACCAGTTTGTTCCAGTCGAACCCCTGCAACGCCTGCCAAGTTCCGAGCGTAAGGCTGCCTGCCGTTGAATCGAGAAATGCAACTGTGAAGAAACGTATCATCATGGCAAACCCTGCCGCTTTCGATGCGACGGAAAGAAACGCAGTAATGGTAATCGGCGCGCCTTCATACACATCGGGTGTCCAGAAATGAAACGGCACAGCCGATATTTTATAGCCAAATCCGACAAGCGTAAGAATACCGGCGATAAACAATGCTATCATATTGACCGTGCCTGCTTGAAGCGCTTCATTAATGCCATACACATCAAGCGAACCGGTCAATCCATAAATCATAGAAATGCCGTAGAGCATCACCCCGGAAGAAAACGCGCCATAGATTACATACTTGAGAGACGCTTCACTCGAATCTTCCGCTTGCTTTGTGAATCCTGAAAGAATGTATGAGCTGATGCTCGTTAGCTCCAGGGAAAGATACATCATGATTAAGTTGCTAGACCCGCTCATGAGAAACATTCCTAAGGTCATAGCGACCAACAGGGCATAATATTCGCCAAGATGACGTTTTGCCGTAAGCAGCTCGTTCGATTGGAAAGAAAAAATGGTAACCAGCAGGCTGCTTCCTAGGATAATAGCTTTGAAAAAGGTAGAGAATCCGTCAACAGCATACATGTTATGAAATAACGTGACGTTTCCTGCGGTACACGCTTGCTTGACAAGCAACAATGCCGTTATTGCTAAACCGCAAAAGACGAGCCCCCCAACCATCGTTCCTTTTTTATCGAACAGGGAAACGAGCAGAGCAACACAAAATGTTATTGTGAGCGCTGTTTCCGGCTGAAAGAATTTCGCACTCTCAAGAATTTGCTGAACCATGAATCAATTCAAAATTAAAAATTCAAAAAGTAAAAAATTATTGCCCTATCATTGCAGTAGCGGCGCCTTTGTTCACAATATCAACAAGAGCATTGACAGAGGTGGACATGAGATCAATCATCGGCGCGGGATAAATCCCTAAGAAAATTACAATAATTGCCAACGGAATTAACGTGAACAGCTCGCGGTTATTGATATCGGGAAGCGTTTTCCATTTTTCAGGAATCGAGCCAAGGAACAACCGTTGCAATGTCCAGAGCATGTACGCGGCAGTAAGCACAATGCCTATCGTCGAGATTATTGTTATCGTTCGTATAGACGGGGCTTGAAAAGCGCCGAGGAACGCAAACGCTTCGGAGATAAACCCGCTCAATCCCGGCAAGCCAAGAGCGGCAAAGAATGCAATGGTCATGATGCCTGAATATTTCGGCATCTGGTTCATCAAGCCGCCAAATTCATTCAATCCGCGAGTATGCGCCCTATCGTATAATACGCCGACAATTAAAAAGAGCATTGCGGTAATGGTCCCGTGGTTAAACATTTGCATGACGCCGCCTATGACGCCTTGAGTATTTAAAGCCGACATCCCAAGAATCACAATCCCCATGTGGCTGATGCTTGAATAGGCAATTAATTTTTTGAAATCATCCTGCGCCATCGCGCATAATGCCCCGTACACTATATTGATAAAGCCGAGAATAGCGAGAGGGACTTGAAAATATACAGTAGCATCGGGAAAGATCGGAAAACTGATACGTAAAATTCCATAGGTTCCCATTTTTAAGAGAACGCCTGCCAGGATAACGCTGATGGCTGTTGGCGCTTCAACGTGAGCGTCGGGCAGCCATGTATGAAACGGGAAAATAGGAACCTTGATGGCAAAACCGATAAACAACGCAACAAAGGCAAGATACCTTGCAGAGGAACCTATTGTAGCGAGGATCGAACCCGGCTCAAAATTTGCATGGTTCATCATCGCAAGCATATTGAAGGTATGGACTTTCTCCCCGGAGGCGGGGTCAATGGTCGTAACGCTGAAATATAATGCCAGCATCGCAAGAAGCATCAACACGCTGCCGAACAATGTGTAAAGGAAAAACTTAATCGCAGCATATTCTCTCCTGGGACCGCCCCAGACGCCGATGAGGAAGTACATCGGGAGAAGCATAATTTCCCAAAAAACGTAGAACAGGAAAAAGTCAAGGGAAACAAATACGCCCATCATGCCTGTATCGAGCAGAAGCAACAGCGCCATATATCCCTTCACCGATTTTTCTATTCCCCATGATGCCGAAACGGCGACGCAAGAGATAATCGCAGTAAGAATAACCATCAAAACGCTAATTCCATCAATTCCTAAGAAATACTCGATACTGACTCGACCGAACCAGGTAACAGAATTTATGTCAATCCACTTTGCTTTTTCAATGAATTGAAATCCCTCCATAGTATTGATACCAGCCATACCGCGATCGAACTTCATATAAATTACGACCGCTAACAACACTTGAAATACCGTAATGCCTAATGTAGTCCAGCGCATCGCGTTTTTGTTCTCTTTCGGCAGCAGTAAAACGATTATCATCCCAAGCACCGGGAGAAACGTTATCCACGAAAGAATTCCTAAGCCTAATATGTGCATGTGTACTTTGTTCCTATTGTAATCAAAATCTGTTTAGAGAATTCGTTGAACTAAAAAAACGTTCAACGGCGTTATTTCATCATAAAGAAAATTATCATCATGCCAAGCAATGCCAGCATGATATATGTCTGCACTTTTCCTGTTTGTGTTTTGCGGAATAATATTCCAAAAAATCCGGAAGCGTACGCGACTCCATTGACCAACCCGTCAACCACGAATTTATCGAAACCGCCAGCGCCGCCATAGAACATGAAAAACGTCAATAACCCCGCGCACAATGCGCCAAGTCCAGACCAAACAAGATGAATAAATCCTGCTTCAACACCCATAAGCCACCTGAACGAAAACGCCGTTACAACACCCGCGACAAATAACCCGCCGAGTAAAAAGATCTTCGCGTTGACAGGCTTTTCTTTCCAATTTTTGCTGTATCCGAACACCATTGCTTTTGTCCATGTTGCCGTTCCGTTGACCATGCCGTCAACAATGTAGGTATCAATCCACCGGAGTACTCTTGTGAATGCTAGAGTTCCGCCTACGACTACCGAACCATATAGCTCATCGAAATACCATTTGTTGTATAAGAATTTATGCATCCCCGGAAGTTTAGCCGCGACAGCATCGGCAGAAATGCTTTTCTTGTAGTATGTCAGGTATGCAATTAAAATCCCGATTGCAGCAACGAGCAGTGAAAGCCCCATTGCAACGTAATGCTCATGGTGCATTTCTTCTTCAAACTCATGTGGACCGATTGCGGCTGAAGTAGCAGGCACAACCGATTCAGGTCGTTCAACCGCTTTAGCAAGCCACCCGCTTGCTCCATCGAGAGGATTGAACGAGAAAAATATCCAGAAACTTAACGTCGCAAAAATCAGCAAAGGAATGGTCATGACTTTTGGAGATTCATGAATATGCTCGTACCTATGAGCATCTGCATGATTACCAAAGAATGTTAAGAAGAGCATCCGGCACATATAAAAAGCGGTAAGCCCCGCAATGAAGAACATTGTAATGGGAATAATCCAATGACCTGTAGTATTGCCAAACGCCAACGTTCCGGCAAGAATCATATCCTTGCTTAAAAATCCTGAGAAGAGCGGGATACCGGAAATCGCTGCCGTATAGATAAGAAACACTTTGAATGTAATCGGCATCTTGTTCTTGAGACCGCCCATGTTCCTCATATCTTGCGGGTCTGTATGATGGTCGTGCATGTGATGAGTTGCATGGTGCATAGCATGGATAACCGAACCGGAGCCGAGAAATAATCCTGCTTTAAACATGGCATGTGTAACGAGATGAAAAAATCCCGCAGTATATGCTCCTACGCCAAGACCCACCACCATATAGCCAAGCTGTGAGACAGTTGAGTAGGCAAGAACTTTTTTAATATCATTTTGCGCTACTGCAATAGTGGCGGAGATAAACGCAGTAATCGTTCCTATATATGCAATGACCGTGAGCGCGTCGGCAGTCATCATCGGAAACGTTCTCGCAACAAGATAGACTCCTGCTGCAACCATTGTTGCGGCATGAATGAGAGCGCTCACAGGAGTGGGACCTTCCATCGCATCCGGCAGCCACACGTGAAGCGGGAATTGAGCAGATTTTCCAATCGCTCCGCAGAAGACAAGAATGCCCGCGGCAGTCAGCCATTTTTCGCTTCCCATCGGAATATTGCCTGAGCCAATAGCCTCAAAAATTTCTTTGAAGCCAAAGGTGTGAAACGTGTAATATAAAATCATGATGCCGGTGAACATCCCGATATCGCCGATACGGTTGACGATAAACGCTTTCATAGCCGCATTTGAGGCGGATTTTTTTTCGTACCAGTGACCGATAAGCAGATATGAGCTTAAACCCACAAGCTCCCATCCTACATACATAAGGAAGAAATTGCCGGTGAGTACAATCATCAGCATCGAAAACGTGAAAATGCTCAGGTACGCAAAATAACGAGAATACCGTACATCGCCGTGCATGTACCCGATAGAGAACAAATGCACCAACGAACTGACAAGCGTTACCACTACCAACATGATAGCCGAGAGATTATCTATCGTAAAGCCGAGGTCTATCGTCAAATGACCTAACACCGGTACATTTCCAAAATCTACCCACTGAAAGCTCGTAATGATAGGCTCTTCAATACCAAGCTTACCAAACATTACTGCCAGCGACATCGCAAGACAGATAAATAATATTGCCGTCCCAAATTTATCGCTGAGGAAAGAGACTTTCTTTCCAAAAAAGATTTGTATGACAAAGCTTGCAATCGGCAACAAGAGGATTGCAAGAGAGAGGTTTATTAACGTCTGTTCATTCATGGACTATTACAAATTCAATTTGATTTGAGTTACTCTTTCATCGCGCTGATTTCATCAACATTCACAGTCTTGAACCTCTGGTAAATATTCAAAACGATTGCGAGCGCGACAGCCGCTTCCGCCGCGGCGAGGATAATGACAAACACGGCGGCTGCCTGTCCATCTAATTTCATTCCGCCATATTTCGCAAATGCGATAAAGTTGATATTTGCCGAGTTGAGAATCAGCTCGACACCCATAAGCACAAGGATGGCGTTGCGTCTCGTTATCACGGCGAACAATCCCAACGAAAAGAGGATTGCGCTAACGATGAGAAAATGAGTTAAACCGACTTCCATGGTTCAATGCAAAATTAAAAATGTAAAATGAAAAAAAATATTATTCAACTGTTCTTTCCTTTCGAGCAATCATAGCGGCGCCGACAAGGGCAACCAAAAGAACAACCGAGGCGACCTCGAACGGGAGTAAATACGTCGTCATGAACATCTCGCCAAGACCGGCTGTTGTTGACTTCGTTGCATCCATAGAAGCAGGAATAATCTTCCAATCTGTAATGTAGAAAACACCGCACAACACTCCTGCTATAGATGCAACAATGATTGAGGCGGGTACTGTTTGCAAGGTTCCTGTTTTTAATTCAACGTCAATAACTTTATTGGTAAGCATGACACCGAACAATAAGAGAACGAGAATACCGCCAACATAAATCAAGAGTTGTGTTACAGCAATAAAATCGGCATTGAGCAACACATAAATGCCTGTTACACCAAAAAATGTAAAAAGCAGGGAGAACGCGGAATGAATGACGTTTTTAGAAAAAACAACAATCCCCGCGGAGACAAGCGTGATAATCGCAAAGAAGTAAAATATTGCTTCGTACAACGTCATAAATTCTTTCAGCTATTCGTTGCGGGAGTTGGTGAAACAGGAGCCGGTTCTTTAGCCGTTTGAGCTTGAGGAGGAGCGGATTCAGCTTTTTGAGGCGCCGGCTGCTGAGCAGCAGATGCTGCCGGCTTTGACGCTGCAGGGGTTGCCGGTTTTGCGGCTGCCGGAGCCGCTCCGGGAGCCGGGGGAGCCGTTTTGGCTGCTGCAGCTGCCGCGGCTTTCTTTGCTGCCGCTTCTTTTTCCATTTGTGCTGCTTTTTCCTTTACATCAGCAACTTCGCCCGCGGTCAACGTTGCGAAATTATACACTAAATCGTAACGCTTGTATTCCGAAAATTCATACACATCGGTCATCTTAATGCACTCAGTAGGACACGGATACACACACAAACCGCAATAGCAGCACTTTCCGATATCAATATCGAACTTTGTGACCCAGAGCTTTTTCTTCTGTCCGGTTGAAGTCATTCCAAGGTCTTCCGTGGGGAGCGATTTTACCGTTTCAATGGAAATGCAATTCACAGGGCAAGCCATATCGCACTGGAAGCAACCGATACAATCATCCATGTTGACATAAAGACGGTTGCGCGTGCGTTCAGGAATAGGTCGCCTGACATCAGGATATTGAATTGTTACCGTAGGCTTAAACATGTGAGCAAAGGTAATCTTCATCCCTATCAACACAGTCCAAACTGAAACGAAGATGTCGCGAAAATATTGTTTCATACTTATTGTAACGGTTCGATGCTTAATAACTCTTCTTTATTTTCTAATCTCTTCCAATTTTCTAACTACTCTTGTTTATGTATTGCTGCCCATTCGATGACGACCCCAAAACCCTAGGGGGCAACGATCCTTCCATGATTGTTAAGTCTCGGATGGAAATTGCTGCTTTAGCACCGCTATATGAAGCATGAAAATGCGGTGGATTATGATCATCGTAAAACATCGAAATAGTTATTCCAAGAAATCTAGAAATTTGTGGCATGAGCTAACTGTTCTTCTTGCCACTCATCAAAAGAAACACCCTTTATCTTCAAGTATAAAGAGTCAGGGCACAGTTCCAATGTAGGATTCCAAGCAATGGCACCCGATTCTTTATCAATATACACCTTGTCAAAGCTAACCTCTTCATTCCATGCCTTAAACACACCTTTTCCTACTAAATTAGTTAGGTCAACTTTCCCTTTTGTATTATCATCAAACATAATCCAAAGCTGGAAATTTGGAAGCGCTTCAACCTTTGTCGGTCTCGGAAACGTCATATCTTTTTTATAATAAGGTCCATAAACCAACACCAACTATACATACAAACGCCCAGGGGGTAAGCACCTTCCACGAGACATACATCAGCTGGTCAACGCGAAGCCGTGGTAGCGTCCATCGTAGCCACATCTGGATGAAAATAAAGAACATGCCTTTGGATAAAAACCAGAAGACGCCCCATAAGGGACCGCCAAGGAACTCACCAAACGGGCTGTTCCATCCGCCGAAAAATACCGTAGCTGCAATTGCTGAGACGGCAAACATGTTTGCATACTCTGCTAAAAAAAAGAGAGCGAATTTCATCCCGCTGTATTCTGTGTGATACCCTGCTACCAGTTCGGATTCCGCTTCAGGCATATCGAACGGGGTCCTGTTTGTTTCAGCAAGAGACGCCACGAAGTAGATGACGAATGCGAGAAAGACAAACGGAGGATATTTGAACACGTACCAGTTCCAGAACCAGCCGCTTTGCATTTGGTTGATTTCCTGAAGATTCAACGAGCCTGCGATCATGACAACTGCGATAAGCGCAAGGGAAGAAGGAATCTCATAGCTCACAATTTGCGCTGCAGAACGCATGGCTCCGAATAACGACCATTTATTATTGGAAGACCAGCCTGCCATCAACAAGCCTGCAACAACAAGAGAAGAAACGGCAATTACGTAAAATAATCCTATGTTGATATTGCTTCCGATATATGCGCTGCTAAACGGGATTGTCGCGAACGCCGCGTACGAACCGATAAAGACGACGTACGGAGAAAGCAGGTGCAATTTTTTATCTGCTGACGAAGGAACAATATCCTCCTTCTGAATCAACTTAAGGATGTCTGCAATTGTTTGCGCCCACCCGTGCCAGCCGCCCGTGTACATGGGACCGAGACGGTCTTGCATGTGAGCAGAAACTTTCCGCTCAAGATAGACTGCGAACAGCGCGTAGGGGACAATCCAAACTAACGGCACGAATGCCATTAGCGTGTAGGCAATAATATCGTTACCAAGGAAATTTATTAGTATTTCATCCATAGCTACCTGTCCACTTCTCCAAGAACGATATCAACGCTTCCAAGAATCGCAACGACATCGGCGATCATATACCCGCGGCAAATATCCGGGCAGACGCTAAGATTGACAAAAGCGGGAGAGCGCGCTTTTACCCGGTATGGAGTTCCTGTACCATCACTGATGAGATAAAATCCAATCTCACCACGCGGAGATTCTGTCCGTACATAACAATCTCCGGGATTCGGACGAATTCTTTTGGGTATTGTAGACATAACATCTCCCTCCGGAATTTGGTCGAGAGCCTGTTCAATAATGTTAATGCTCTGTTCCATTTCCCGAACGCGGACAATGTACCGGTCCCAACAATCACCGACTGTTCCCATTTCGCCTTTTCCTACACAAACATCCCACTGAAATTTGTTATAAACTGAATACGGGTCATCCCGGCGGATATCGAAATTCACGCCGGAACCGCGAAGCATAGGACCGGAACAGCCATACGAAATTGCAACATCAGCAGGCAGCACTCCTACATTTGCAGTACGTTTGATGAAAATCTCATTGAACGTCAGCAAATCGTTATACTCTTTGATTTCGGGACGGAAATATTTGCAAAACGCTTTTGCTTTTTCAACAAACGTGGAGGGTAAATCGTGAGAGACTCCGCCGATCCAGATATAGTTATACAATAACCGTGCGCCGCACGTCATCTCAAACAAATCCAGAATCATTTCCCGGTCGCGGAACATATACAAGAACGGTGTAAACGCGCCAACATCCAGACCATACGTTCCAAGCGCGACTAGATGGGATGCGATGCGCTGAAATTCCGCCATGATAACGCGAATATATTCCACGCGTTCCGGGACTTGAATATTCAATAATTTTTCACCTGCAAGCGCGTACGCCCAATCCATGTTCATGGAGGCAAGATAATCGAGTCTATCGCAATAGGGAATGACTTGCTGGTAGTTTGTCATTGCCTCGGCATGTTTTTCAAAGCAACGGTGGAGATAGCCGAGATGAGGAATAACATCCACAACAATTTCACCATCAACAACAAGCTCCAACCGCAACACACCGTGCGTTGACGGGTGCTGAGGACCCATATTGATAATCATTTCCTGGGAACGAAGAACGCGCCCGGTAGAGGATTTAATTTGTTCTAGTCCTGTTTCAAACATTGTTCGTTTTCAATCAGTATGGTACTTTCATTCCCTGGTAATACTCAGGCACCTTATAATCCTTCCGAAGAGGATGTCCTTCCCAATCATACGGTAAAAGTATGCGACGTAAATCAGGATGACCGGTAAAAACAACCCCGATTAAGTCGTATGCTTCACGCTCGTGCCAGTTAGCAGTTTTCCAAATAGATTCAACAGAAGGAATTTCAGGCTTTTCCTTAGAAACTTCAACTTTAAGGGTAATTTTGTGTTTTTTAGACATTGAGTAAAGGTTATAGACAACACCTATCAATCCTTTGCCAAAGTCCACGCCGCTAAGGCACATTAAAAAATCAAATTGTAACTCTATATCATCGCGAAGAAAAAGTGCAATCTCTCTGATGGCTTCCGCTTTTATCTTGATAAACGGGTCAACTACTCCTTCCAGCTTTGCGTCAGTAATCGCGTCGCCGAATGTTGCTTTGAGTCTTTCTGTAATTTCTTGTGGTGTCATTGTCTTATGCACTCTTCTTCACCAAAGTCTCTTTGCGAATTTTTTCCTGAAGTTTCATTAACCCTTCTATCAACGCTTCGGGACGCGGGGGGCAACCGGGGACATACACATCAACCGGCACAATCCGATCAACGCCTTTAAGAACATGATAGCCATGTTCCCAATAAGGACCGCCACAGTTAGAACAGCTTCCCATAGAAATAACATAGCGCGGCTCCGACATCTGGTCATATAACCGTTTGATGCGGCTTGCCATTTTCAGCGTTACCGTTCCTGCAACAATCATCACATCGGATTGGCGGGGCGTACCGCGAAAGAAAATGCCGAAGCGGTCTAAATCATAGTGTGAAGCTCCCGTTGCCATCATTTCGATAGCACAGCAGGCGAGCCCGAACTGCATACCCCACATCGAAGATAATCTTGCCCAGTTAAGCAGATTATCCATCGAAGTGACGATGACATTACTGTTGTTAAATTGTTTATCGAGTAATCCCATAGTTTTTGTCAGGCTGGTATTTCTTCGCGTTGCGAATGTGGAAGTTTGCGTGAAAGAATAGTTTTAGGTGATACAGGCAGCTCAGGGGTTGGTTTATCCCATTCTAAGTCTCCATTTGCCCAGATATAAGCATATCCCACAGCCAAAATTGCAAGAAATATTATCATTTCGACAAAGGCAAACAGACCTAAGGTTTTGTAAACTACTGCCCAGGGAAACAGAAAAACAATTTCCACATCAAAAATGAGGAAAATAAGTGCGATGACATAAAAACGAATGTTAAATCGTATCCAGGGACTTCCGACGGGTTCTTCACCACATTCGTAAGAAGAAAGCTTATTAGGATACCAGCGATGGGGACGGATAAGCCAGGCAAATACTAAGCCGCCTAAAACAAAAACTGCCCCTACTATAAAAAAAATGAACACTCGTCCGAATTCAGTAAGCATGATTATTCAAGAATTCTGGAGAAATATTGGAATAACGTTCGGCCTAGATGACCAATACGGAAGAATATCTTCATAACGTGTGCGCCCAAATATATGAAGAAATGAATACAAATCAAAAGATAGGAAAAAATAAAAATAGCCGTGAACAAAGGAATTGAAGCTCACGGCTATTGGAGATTACATGTGTTCATTCTAATCCACTATGTACTCGCAACTCTTGTAGAATATCGTTACCCTATTCTTTTCCCTACATTGTGAACTAGCTTCAAAATATTTAACATCATGGAAAAAAGTTTAGTTCCTCTATTCCACTTTTTCTTCATTGATGCTACCAAAAAATAAATTAGCCGTTGCAGCGACGAGTATAAAGCGCGTTGCTATTACCTGTTTTTTTATAGTACGTGCTTTTCTTTCGCGCCACTTATGCACGGACAATGTTTACCGAAATAGTTATCGTTACTGGTAATACCAATAGATAACTTTGTACGCTTGCATCTTCCCGATGTATTTTGCCATCTCTAATGCTTCTGTACTGTACAGCAATTGGGGGGTCCCTTTGAGAGAAAATTTGCTGCCCGGTGCTCCGCTCATAATAAGTCCACCGTAAAGAGAAGGATTTCCTGATGATGTCGAGACAGAAATCTGAATATCGCTTCCATAACAAAGAACTAATCCATAAATATCGAACGTGCCTGTAAAGTCTATCGAGCCGTTGATAACAAGCACTCCATAAAATTTACCATTCCCTCCAAATTTTACTTCCCCTTTCGCGTAACCGATAACCGGCATAGCTGCGGAACCATACGTCCCATTATTCGAACTTCCATTCGGGAAAACATAATCCGCCATCGCTATATATTCATTGATATAGGCGGATGGATCGTCCGGAGGAGCAACTTTAATTTTATATGGATCACCGGTAATATTGGCAGCATCCGGCGCAACTGCAGCGCTGTCTGCAGCAGTCTTCGTCGCTACTCCAATCGTATCTTTCGCGGGGTTTCCCCGCGTCCCATTCATCTTATAATCCTCACCCGTAATGCGATGCGGTTTTCCATCGGTGTTATACACGATGCCGGGAGAAGCAAAACCGACACAAGCATTAACAGCAGGGAACGGTTTGGGACTTCTCTGTAATCTCAGCTTCATCCAATACGAGCTATCTTGAGCTGTTCCAACCGTCGTAAAATCAATCGTGTCTCGTTTCATGGAAGGGGGTAGCTTCGCAGTAACAACAGACTGCCCGTCCATCATTTGACGCGTTATGGTGACTGTTTTTCCGGCTTCAAGCGGATAAATAAGCGTCGTATCATTCCTATCAAACGCGCGCAGAGTCATGTTCACCGCTGAGTGAGCAATATTTCGCGCGACTGAATACTTTTGAAACCCTGCAACTCGTTCTGTAACTCTCATTTTCGAGCTATTAATAGTAAAGCCGACGATTCCGAGCGTGAGGGCAATTCCCATCACTAACAATAAAGACATCTTACCCATTTTCTATTACATCCTTTCTAACAGTATTTGCCGGTATTATAAATTTCTTGGATAAATCCACTTGCTATATAACGCGCCAATAAAGGTCGAGTCTAAAGAATCGAACGATTCGAGGGCGAGATATACCTTCACAGATTTTATGCTATCCAGCCATGAGCCGGATATGGGTGGAGTTAAAAGAGAATCTTTCGATGTGTAATACGAAAAATAAAATCTCGAAACGTTATTATTGATTGCCAGCGTATCGCTGTTCACTTTACGAATGAGCATTTTATACGTTGGTCCCGATGTTGCCGGCTCCTGAGGCGTAACAAGCTTGTACTCAACTACATCTGTATCGGATGATGTGTCAAATAAATTCGCTCGAAAGGAAAAATTTGAAGAATCCGCCTTAAGTATCTTCTTGTTCACTACACGATACCCGATTTTATACATATCGAATTCCATAATTCGAGAAAGCTGGATTGCCTGAAATTGAATTTGCATTGTATTGTTGGTTTGGTACGACATTGATGTTAAATTGATATTCATTGTTAGCACTATCAACACAACAATGCCGAGAACAATAACCGAACCGATGAGATCAAACATGACGTTCATAAGAAATTCCTTTTGTGCGGGTAGTACAGTTATATTCGATTTTTAAAAATATCGTCTATACACGGAGATATCGGAGAGCTCAAGCGAGCTTGGCAAATTGAGGTGTGAAACCGAGACGACAATCTTCTTGTGAAATGTTTGGCTCGTAGATACAACCTCAGGATTGGATTCCGAGACGTACACAATGCTTACTTTCACTTTAAAGTCCCCCATTCTCGGTGTAGTTACAATACGTTGATAACCATGATAATCATCAAGATC
>SCUC01000158.1 GCA_004322375.1 Bacteroidota bacterium | reverse complement strand
ACCAACGATTTAGATTTACCTACACTCCGCGTGCTGGAAGAGGCTCTCATTGCCTTCAAAGGGTGTGTTATTGCCATGAGCCACGACCGGTATTTCTTGAACCGCGTATGCAACGGGATTCTCGCGTTTGAAGGAGACGGGTATGTCCACTTTAGCGAAGGCGATTATGATTATTATCTCGAGAAAAGAAATATTCGTATTGCAGAGAAATTAGCTTCTGCTCAATCATTAAAAAAACAAACAGAACCCGTTCTGACTCGGAAGACCAAACCGGCGAGCAAATTAAAATGGAAGGAGAAAAAAGAGCTTGAAACAATTGAGCAGGATATTATGAACGCAGAATCGGAAGTGAAACGCTTTGAAGCGATGTTTTCATTACCCGATTTCTATGAAAAACATGGAACGCAAATCAATCAATTGACGAAAGAACTCTCTGATGCAAAGCAAAACGTTGAACGGCTTTACGCCCGATGGCACGAGCTTGAGGAGATGAGTAAGGAGGCGGGCGGATGATTTATATTCTTACTGGGAGGGAGTTCCAACTCCCGACCGGAAATTAGAAAAATTTACCCGCCTGCTTAGAAAAAAGAATTTCGGACACTATCCTTTCCCAAAGACATCCTCAAAACTCATGGAATCCCCTGTTTGAATCTCTTGACGAATGGAGTTCAATTCAGCTCTTTCAGGTTCTGTGATTTCCTCAAAACCCATAAAGTTGTCAATCTTTCCATTGGGGTTTTTAAGCATTTGCTCGATATGCTCGACTTTTTCTAATAATACATCAGCCATATTTTACCTTAGAAATTAGTTGTTCAGAGATGTAATCAACAGGAAGAAGACTTGCAACTCTTTTGTTAAAGACGAAGAAATGCGAAACAATAACCTTGCGAAGGTATGCTCATCCCTACAACGCACTTTAAGGCTACAAACACCCTGCAATTTTTCTTGAGAACCTTCGTAACAAAGTTATCCCTTTGGGACAAGGTTATACTCCCATTTTTGCATTATGGGCATCAAAGGATTTTTTGAGGTCGTCTATCGTTTTGTAAGCGGACATGAGGAGGTTCTCATTGATAACTGAATCATTACATTCAGTAAATGCTAAATTCAAATATAAAATGAGAGTCAGGTTTGTGCTAACATCCTTTAATTAATTTATGTATTCAATTGTTCTCGAAGCCAAGTAAACATATTCATTTTGTCAGTGCTTGGACCAAAACCAGACCAATCTTCTACACCTTTCACTTCAATTACCAACTTATTACCTTGAGGAGACGTTTTCTGAAGACTATCTCTAATAACTGAACAAGTAATTTCACTTGTATCAGTTGTGACAAGCCAAAACCCTTCAATCCAATGCCACCACCCACACCTTTTCGAGCTAAGAAAATCTCTAAACGTTTCCGTCTGTTCCTTTGTTAAATCTTGAACTGCAACTATAAATATCTTTTTCATTATCGGTTCTCTTTCTCATCTGTTGTTGATGAAGAAAGAACCCGGAGGTTAATTTGTGGATTGAGATCAAAAAGTCCTTGTATATTATCTCCTACCAATCCTTTTTCAATCGCTAGTTTTTGTATTGAATATTTTTCTGATCTTAAAGAATCTTTATCTCTGGACATGAAATAGAAATAAGAATACAAATAAAATAAAGCCGATATTAAAGAAAAAATTATTAAAGAAGTACCGATCCAATCAGGAGCATGAATATAGTAAGAGACCAATCCTCCGCTCATTAGAATCGATACTATCCATCCCAATGGCTTTAATACAGTTGACCGCGAGCCCGATGTAACTGCTTGCTCGAAAAAGGATCTCAGAAACTGAGTTGTCATCATCTAAACATCGAATAAAAAAATAGATACCGAGTAATTATGAATCATTTCATACAAACCTTATAAAGTTACTAAATTCTTTCCTTAATCAAAATTTTTTATCTTACAAAAATCATTGTAGAATGTTTTTCAAATCACTCTTACTGAATTGTGAGTCCTATTTCAGAACAATCAATCATTTTATTCATTTTTACATCCAACATTAACCGAGATAATCCTCAATATACCTCATCATGTGTTCCAACAGTTTCTAATAAGATTGTTTCTTTCCCCTCATGCTGAATAATCGAAAATACAATACGCATATCATAGCCAATGCTACACGCTGATGAGCCAGAAAGTTTCCCCTTTAGCTTATGTGATTTTAGTTTTGGGTTGTCTGCATCCTCTGCAAGAAGGTTTAATACGGAAGATAATTCAGCAGCAACTAAAGGATGCTTCTTTGCCAATCTCTTGGCGCTTCTGACAAATCCCGGGGTTCGTAGAAGATTTCGCTTCACGAAAGTATTTCTCTTGCCAGTTCATCAGCGGAAACTACTGTAGCCTTGCCATCTCTATATTCTTGTCGGACAGCTTGAATCTCCTTTGCCAACTCGTCGCGCCTTCGTTCAATCAAACGATGTTGGATTACATCTATTAATGATTCTTGTTCTTCAAGCGAAAGTTTGTCAACGTCTTCTAAAATATCGTTATATGTTATTGTGTTTTGCATAGGTTTTCTCGTTTTTGACTCATATAATTGCAACGCATCATGCGTATAACTTAAAATAACCATTCGATCATTGAAATTCAAACTCAAAAACCAAATCAATGTACAACCCCTCAAAAACTGCTTTGATTCTTGCTTTCGCCATTCCAGAGGCAGGCAAGAAGGAATGACAACTGCAACCGGATTCGCTGTACCTGTCAAACTCCAAACCAAAAACTGTAAACTACTACTCCATTACTCCAGCACTCCACTCCTCTGTAACGAGGATTCACCTCTGATGGGCTTATATCCCACATCCCATATCTCACATCGGCTTTTCCTCCTCAAATTGTCCATAGTGAATTCTCAATTGTAATTTGCCGACTCAATTAGTATCTTAACAGGCGATGTACAAAGTCAAGCTCCAAACATTCGAAGGTCCCCTCGACCTGCTCCTCTTTTTCATCAAACGGGATGAACTGGATATTTACGATATTCCCATCTCGAAGATTACGAAGGAGTTTTTAGAGTATCTCCACCTGCTCCAGGAACTGGATTTGGAGATTGCCGGCGATTTTATCGTCATGGCGGCGGAATTGATGCAAATTAAGGTGAAAATGCTCCTGCCCCGTGAAGAAGGTATCGTTGAAGAGGAAGACCCCCGCGCCGAGCTTGTCCGCCGCCTGCTGGAGTATAAACGGTTTAAGGAGGCAAGCCTTGCCATGCAGGGTTTGGAGTTCGAGCAGAGCAAGCTTTACTTCCGTCAAGGGTTCCATGCCGACCCAAAGCAAGTCTCGCTGGAAGACCAGGAAGCCGGCTTGAAAGATATTACCATGTTCAACCTTATCGCGGCGTTCAAAAAAGTTTTAGATAAAATTCCCAAAAAGCTCTACCACGATATCGAGCTTCTCGATGTTACCATTGACGAGCAAATGAGCTACATTGCAGATGTGTTTCGTATGCAAGATGAAATCACTTTCCTCGCGCTTGTTGAGCATATGACGGAAAAAATTCGTATCATAGTAACTATCGTTGCCATGCTCGAAATGGTGAAGCAGCGATTTATCGGCATCAAGCCTTCGCAAAGCGAAGATGATTTTATCATTTACAAAATCAAAGAAGAAACCGCGTAATGGAACACGTTCTCCCTTCTGAAAACAAACGACAAATTATCGAAGCCCTTATCTTTGCTTCCGATGAGCCTCTCACCGTGAAGCAAATTCAGGTTATTATGGGCTCATCGGAATACACGGGAATCCGGTTCCGCGTCAAAGAGGAAGAAGTCCTCGAAACGATTACGAGCCTGAACGAAGAATACTCTCAGACTAATCGTCCGTACCGCATCGTGCATATTGCAGGCGGATACCAATTTGCTACCCAGCCGGAGTTTGCCGAGTGGCTCGGTCGGATGATTAAAGAAAAAGCGAAGCGCAAATTATCGCAATCGGTTCTTGAGTCGCTTTCAGTCGTTGCCTACAAACAGCCTGTAACAAAGTCGGAGGTGGAAGCAATTCGCGGCGTCAACGCAGATTATGCAATCCAAAAATTGCTTGAGCGCGGGTTGATTACCATAGTCGGGCGCGCCGCTACCCCGGGTCGTCCTCTCTTATATGGCACAACACAAGACTTTTTGAAGCATTTCGGCATAAACGATTTATCCGACCTACCCAAGCCTCGCGAAATCGAAGAAATCATGGCTGAGCAAACGAGCGATATGGAACGCGAAGTCCTCAAGCGCATGGGCAAAACTCCAGAAGAAATCGAAGAACAGCTCGGACTTACCGTTGTTAATGAAAGCGGAGAGCTGAAAGAGCTTCCAACCACGACTGATGAAGGCGGAGCAGAGAGCGAACAGTAGTACTTTGTACTTGGTACTTAGTTCTTTGTTCTTCATTAATAGTTTATAGTTTTATGTTTTAAATCTCGATATAGGTGCGGGATATTTCACGTTTCTAACAATTAACCAGCTCGCTATCAACCGTTAACCAAGTACAAAGTACCTTCATAATAGTCAATCAGTTCATTTTTGATCTCCAAATCCCGTAAACCAAAATTAAAACAACATAACCAGCTCACTGTCAACCGTCAACCAAGAACAAAATACCAAGTACAATCAACGCTAAGAAAATCAAACAATTTTTCATGTCCATAGCCGTAAATCAAAATAACCGTAACCTTTTCACCTTAGTCTTCACCGTCTTCTTAGATTTTGTAGGCTTTGGTATCGTGTTGCCGATTATCGCGCCCATCATGCTGGACCGGGAAAATGGTGTCTTATCGCCGGATGTTTCCTATTCTGCACGTACGATAATTCTTGGCTTTTTGGTGGCTTCATTTACTGTCGCCCAATTTTTTGGCGCACCGATGCTTGGCACTCTTTCAGATAAGTACGGAAGGAAAAAAATTCTTTTGATTTCCATTGCAGGTACTGTGGTAAGCGTCATTCTCTTTGGCATCGGGATTAAAATACGAAGTCTCGCGTTGCTTTTTATAAGCCGTATCTTCAACGGGCTCATGGGCGGTAATGTCGCAGCAGCGCAATCTTCCATCGCGGATATGAGCGATTATAAAACCAAAGCCCGTAATTTTGGCTTGATGGGTATGGCATTCGGTCTTGGCTTCGTGCTTGGTCCCTATCTCGGCGGCAAGCTCTCCGACCCAACCACCGTCAGATGGTTCGATTTTGCAACCCCCTTCTGGTTTACTGCGATTCTTTCAGTAGTAAATATTGTATTAATAACATGGTTATTAAAAGAAACTTTAGTCACTCCCAAGGAGCTAACCTCGCTTAACATAACACATGGGATTCATAACGTCATACAAGCATTTACCCGACCGAATCTCAGGAAAATATTTACCGTAGGATTCTTAACGATTGTTGGATTCTCATTCTTCACGCAATTTTTTCAGGTCTATCTCATAGAAGAATTTAACTTTAATCAAGCTGATATTGGTCAAATTTTTGGCTATATCGGTATCTGGATTGCCTTCACTCAGGGTGGAATTGTTCGGGTACTATCGCATCGCATTCATCCCGAGCAGGTCATCAGGGTAAGTCTGCTGACATTAAGCATCGGACTTTTCTTGTTATTGTTGCCTCGCCAATCGTTTTGGTTTTATTACGTGCTGCCGTTTGTTGCAATGTCAATGGGTTCAACCACGCCAAACATGGCTGCGTTAGTTTCCAACACTGCAGGTGCGAACGAACAGGGTGAAGTGCTGGG
>SCUC01000157.1 GCA_004322375.1 Bacteroidota bacterium | reverse complement strand
GTCAATATAAATATTTTCAATCACTCCTCCCTTTCCACGCAAGGATTTAAACCGCAGCCCGACGTCCGTTCCGGCAAAGATGCAATTTTTTACATACACGTTCCGCGCCCCTCCGTGGCTTTCGCTCCCAATCACAAACCCGCCATGCCCGTGATTCACAATGCAATCCGCAATCACGATGTTTTCACACGCGGGTCCCGGCTTTTGCTTATCCGCAATATTCCCCGGCTTGAGACAGATTGCGTCATCACCCACATCAACACGGGAATTATACATCAGCACGTTCCTGCACGAATTTAAATCGAGACCGTCGCCATTCTGCGCGTACCATTCCGTTTTTATCTTGATATTCCTTACGATAATATTCTCCGATTGAAAAAGGTACACGTGGAATCTCGGAGAATTTTGAAACGTCGGTCCATCGAGAAGAATCCCTTCCGATTGAACCAGGCGCACCATATCCGGGCGGAGAAATTCACGCGCTTTCGCGTAGTCTTCCGCAGATACATTATCACCTGATTTTTCCCGCTTTTGTAGTTCTGCAAGGTACGCTTCTCCCTCCATTGCTGCTTTCGAGGGCCACCACTGTCTTCCATCGGGCGTAACTACCCCTCCGGATTGCGTCAACTCCCGCCATTGCTGCTCGGTTAATTTTTCTTTCTTCACATAGCGCCACTTCTCGCCTGCTCCGTCAATTACACCTTCGCCCGTGATGGCAATGTTCGTCGCCCGGTACGAATACAGAGGCGGCGATACAAAATACCGCTTCGATTTCCCGTCAAATCCAGCCATAAGAGAATAATCTTCAACCCTGCCGCTGAACTGCACCAGAGCACCCCGCTCAAGATGAAGATTGACATTGCTTTCCAGCTTGATGGAACCCGTCAACCATGTGCCGGGAGGAACGACAACCTTTCCGCCGCCGGTTTTCGCACACGCTTGTATCGCACTGTTAATCGCTTGAGTGTTCAACGTCCTTCCGTCATTCACCGCTCCATGTTCCACGATGCTGACGCGGGTGTCGGGAAATACGGGTTCCTTGAGCGGAGGCATCGTGAAGGGAAGAAGAGAGAGATATTTTTCTATTTCTCCCGAACATACTCGCGCAGGAACAATCACACTGCATATCAAAGCTATTATGATTGCCAGCATGAATGGCGCGTCAATCTTCTTAACAACTCTGTCTTGTAAATTTTTCAATTCAATAATACTTATAATAACAAGTGAATAATTTACTTCATCAACAGCATTTTTTTTATTCCGTTGTAGGACAAGATGCCATCTTGTCCTACTTGTCCGACAACGCTGATGCGGCAATAATACACACCGCTAGGAAATCCGCTCGCGTCCCACGTATAGGACTTGAACCCTGAAGCCTGAACCTCGTCAACAATAGTTGACACTTCCTTTCCTAAAATATCATAGACCTTCAACGTGACATAGCTTTGCGCTGATAATGAATAACCGATAACGGTTACCGGGTTGAACGGATTAGGATAATTTTGGAACAACGCAAATCGCACCGGACTTTGCTCATCTTCCGGAACGACATCCGGCGGAGTATATTCAAACGCGCCGAGGTCTGGCGCGACGCCAACGTATGGCAACCCGACATCCGTTCCGGAATCAATCAAATCACTGCCGCCGGCAAGATTCATGAACGGCAATGCCGGGAGACTCCCATCGGGATTCCGGGGACCACGCACACCGGCGGTATCAATGCTGACGAAATCATCGTTCGTTACAACAAAGGGCGACATCCAGCTGTTTGTCGCTTGAACCGTGTAACTGCCTAATGAACCATACGCGCCCAGGGAAACGCAATTCTTGACAGTTACCGTTGAAGTGCTTCGAATTGTTCCATTGATTCTATAGTTCGTTCCGTTTCTGTACGCAGTACAATTCAACAGTGTCATCGAACCTCTGTTGTTGTTCTGGTCGTACCCTTTCACACGATTATCGAACGCCAGACAATTCTTGAGAATCATATTGTGGCGAAGACTGTCCGCGTTGCCATTGTCGCCGCCGCCCAGCTTGAATCCGTTGCCGTTACCGAAGCTCTCGCTGCCGTCCTTCAAATATCCGTTGTTGAACACCCAGCAATATTCGAGCGTTGTTGTTACGTTGTCTGCGGATCTTAGGTAGCCGTCCCACCCATCGTCAGAATTTTGCCAGGCGCGGCAGCCGTAAAAATAATTTCCCGTTCCCACATCGAGCTTTGGAGCGAAGCCGTCCGCGTCTCCATGGTCGGGGTCTGCGTTGTAGTAGGAGTCGCAATTAATAATCCGGTTGTTGGATGCCCCTCCGCCTAACTGCAATCCAGTATCATAATTCTCGCTGAAGGTGCAAAACTCAATGATGTTATTCGACCCGGAGATGTGCATCCCGTTATCACCGGCTTTCCACACATCGAATCCCCTGATATACCAGTAGTCGCCCGAGACGCGAATTCCCCTGTTCGAGCTTGAAACAGGCATCGAAGAAAAATCCAACAATGCTCGCTCGCCGTCATACGCCAGCAAATAGATTCGGGTTGAATCCGTCCCGATTTTGTTCAGGGTAATTGTGGAACTGTACGTATGTGTTCCGCCGCGAACATACATCGTGTCGCCGGCAACGATAACGGAAACGGCTTTCGTTATCGTCTTATACGGAAGAGTGAACGAACCGTCATTCACCGTGTCGTTTCCGTTCACTGCCACATATACTGTTGTTCCCTGCAAGCTCAACGCGCAGAGCAGGGTTGCAACAATCACATGCAGCAGAGCCGCAAGCGGAGTTCTTTTTTTGTTTATCATCGTTCCTGTATTGTTTAACTGACGGTACCCTATAAATAAATTTGCCATAGAAGCGAAACAACTCGAACCTATATACATGCTATTCTCAAGGTGTTGAGATTCCTCCGATTCCTTCTTATATTTGATGACGGAATCGTCGGTCAAAGACCCGTAGGGAATAACAAAGGATTGTATTGTTTTCAATATCATTTGAGCTTGCGTAACGTCAGTGATTCATTCATTTGTGTTCAGGCGCTTTGAGATAGTGCGCGAGCGGAATGCTCAGCCGCTGGATTTCTTCTACGGCGAACGCCGCCATTGTCGTCGCTCCGTACTCTGAAAAATGAGTATTGTCTATCTTTCCGTGCGGCAAGGATTTGTATGTTGTGGAATCAATCCACAAAAATATCTTTTTTGATTCTTCAGGACCCAACTCTCTCAGTAAGGCTTCACTTTTCTTGTGCATATCGAGCAAGGGAACGTCATACACTTTTGCCACTTCTCTCACAATGTCCGGGTAAACCCCATGCTCATCATAAAACGTACCCGTGCTGTCGAACCGTCTCCGCACGATGGGCGTACATAAAATCGGGGTAGCTTCTTTTGCCCGTGTTTCGCCAACAAACTTCAGGAGATTTTTCCTGTAATCTTCCGGAGGAGTGTAGCGGTCAATCTTTTCCGGCTTCTCATCGTTATGTCCGAATTGGATAATCACGTAATCCCCCGGCTTGAGCTTTGCGACAACAAGCTGCCACAAGCTTTCGGCAAGAAATGAGCGGGTGCTTCTTCCGTTCTTCGCATGATTTTCTATTCGTACCGCGCCGTCAACAAACACCGGAAGCAATTGTCCCCATCCCCGTTCGGGATTATCCTCAAGCGGCTTGTCTGCCATCGTTGAATCGCCAATCATATAGATTGTGATTTGTTCTTCTACCGCTTGTGCCACCCCAAGAAGAAGAACAGATGCAATAAGGATAATTATTTTTTCTAAGTGATTTCTTGCCAGCATATTATTTTTTACCTGCTGTAACCGGAAGTAACATTAGCGCCACACCGGAGGTCAGAGCGAGAAATATACAATAAATTGAAAATCGTTTCATCAAAATCATTCAAGAGCAGCCCATGACTCCCGCCTGACGGACGGGCAGGTAAGTCATGGGCTGCTTAGCATTTGTCACTATTTCATCAACACCATTCTTTTGGTATCAGTGTAGGACAAGATGCCATCCTGTCCTACAGCATTGATGCGATAGATATACACGCCGGAGGGCAGGCTTGCAGCGTTGAAGCTTATCTCATATTCTCCCTTATCAACTTCTTGCCCGTCGAGCAATGTCGTAATTTCCTGTCCGAGCAGATTGAACACGTTCAATGTTACGATACTCTTCACCGGCAACGAATAACGGATAAGGGTTGTAGGATTGAATGGGTTCGGGTAACACTCGCCCAACGCGAACTGTTTCGGCGCGGAGGATCCATCGGAAACGGTTATTGCAATACGGCTTGCCGGTTGCTGAATGACAATGTTACCTGCGCCTTTCATCGGCTGTTTTATCATAGATTTTTCCGTGATGCAGGAAACAGCAAATGCTTTTTCTTCATCCGCTATCTCCCAGCTCACCGTTATCGGATACGCCGCCGAGCTTACGGTTATTGGAATATTCTTTGTTTCTGCCGGCTGTTGAGGATACACTTCTACAAAACGCCCGCTCGTAAACCTCGCGTCGAAGAGCCCCGTTGGCGGCGAAGGGGGTAATTCATAACGCTGTAGATCGAGCCCGTCTTCCGGCGCTTTTCCTACGTACAGAGTTTGTGAAGCTCCGTTCTTATCGCATAACGTTATCGTGTTGAATCCTTGTAACCGTTCAAGCTCGCTTATTCCCGACTTGTGCAGCACTTCAGAGGAAAGAGTGATTTGCCCGCCTCCTGTGCCGGCTTTCACCCAGTATGCTCGCGACGGAATAAGACTATCCGCGGGAACGTACCCTGCATTGTAACCAAAGTAAGGCGATTCGACTATTCCCGGCGGTGTTTGCAGTATTGCCGTCGTCGCGATTGCATCGCTGATTCCTCCTATCATATTCCATCCTGCAACGAGGTCAACGGTATTATCCTTAATCGTTGCTCCGGTTATTTGAACGTCTTGAACAGAAGAAAATTTCAGCCAGTATCCCGCGCCAACTTCCAGGACGTCTGCAATCACATACGCGCCGTCATACTTGAACGCGTTTGTCGAGGCAGTGGGGAATACGGATGTTTTCTGGGCATCCTCGACATCAAGAGGAAGCGAAACCATATTCCATCCCCCGTTCACACTATACAAAAACGAGCC
>SCUC01000156.1 GCA_004322375.1 Bacteroidota bacterium | reverse complement strand
GTTAAACGATAGTTGCCCGTGTCTGTGCGCTTCCAGTCCTTCGGTTCGCCGCTTTCGTGCGTGTAGGGAGCGATGACTTTTCGTATCAGCTTGACCGCCTCGACATTGAAATAATAATCGTCAGAAACTGTGCAAAACCAAATATCCTCTGAATTATTTTTCCAGTTTGTTTTCGCGCCGCGTCCTTTTTCCCGTTCCCACGTGATGCGATTTCTCACGATAAAAAATTTTTCCGCGACCTGCTGGATTGCACCCGATGAACGCCAATCTCCGCAAATGTAAATTGAAGCTGTGGGTTTCAATACCGGCACAAGCTTTGAAAGCCACGAGTCTACCCATCCGGCATATTCCTCGCCGCTCATTTCCTGAAATGTATTTGAGTTGAATGTTTTCTTGAGATTGTAGGGCGGGTCAATGAAGAGCAAATCAACAAAGGAGGGAGGGAGATACGCAATAACAGAAAATAAATCCTGGTTAATAATTTGGTCAGCGATTTGTGAAGGCTGTGTCTTAGCTTCAACCGTCAGTAATTGAGATTTGTATTTTATTTTTTCAGGAACGGAAAGGGAAATAGTTTTATTACGCGGCGCGCGGGGTTTGGTTTGCATAGTTACAAGTAATCCCAGGTAAATACTATCCCTTTACAAACTTCATCGAAATCGAATTAACGCAATGCCGCGTATTCTTTTCGGTAAATCCCTCGCCTAAAAACACATGACCTAAATGTCCGCCGCAGCTTGCGCAAACGATTTCCGTTCTTCTTCCATCTGCATCGGTGATGCGTTTCACCGCGCCGGCAATCTCATCATCAAACGAGGGCCACCCGCAATGCGAGTCAAACTTGTTCTCCGATTTGTACAGGGGGGCGTTACACTGCCTGCATAGATATGTTCCGGCTTCATGGTTATCGGTATATTCTCCGGTAAATGCGCGTTCCGTTCCTTTGTGAAGAATGACTCGTTGCTCGTCGGGGGTGAGGGGGTTGTAGGGCATAATCAAGTAAAAAGTAAAAAGGAAAAATTAAAATGTCAGGAGTTGGAACTTCTTTGCAGTTCAAAGTTTTATTCTTTCCTAGTCTTTGTAGAAACTGCTTTTGGCGGTGCAATTCTTATTGAAAAATCCTTTCTTTTGAGATAATCAAATATCTGTGGCTCAAATTCTACACTCAGATAATTGCTATAAGAATTGCCAGAATGATACTCCATTAAACTGAACGAAATTTCAGTTTGATTGTGATAAAGAGGTCGGCTGTTGTCAAAGTTAAAATAAACATTTCTTATCGACGGGTTAAAAATATATCCATTTGGTTTCACAGATATTTTTATTGTATCTTCAAAATCGTAAAATTGTTTATCGGTAAATATGTTAACGTCACTAAAAATAATACTCATTCCAGTTATATAAGGCATACATAAAATGAAAAGTACAAAAAATACTCCGGTATGTTCTTGGTCGCTAAATTCGCGTAACGAGCCGTGTATAATATAAGCTGCCCCTAATAATATACTCAAGATAAAAAAAACAGAAATATATAAAATAATTGAGGGGTTCTCAGAATACTCTAAAATGAAACTTATTGCAAGTGTAGTGATAGCTATCAATGCGATCGGTAACCACCAACGTAAGACAAAAGAGCTTGCTTCGAATGCAAAATTCTGTACACTCTGGTTGATATTTCTAGTTGAAACAAACGAAATTGTTTTGATCCATAAAATCAAAGAAGATATTGAGATAATTATGAATACGAGGTAGTGTGCTATACCAAGAGCCATCAACGAATAACTTGCAGGGTTTTCAAGTGAAACATCAAAAATGCGAATCAAAATGACGTACCAAAGTGCAATTACTGATGTTAAGATTCCGAACAATAATTCAATTCCCGGTAAAGTCTTTGCAATACCGGAGGATTCAGGATTATCATTGTTAATCTTGCTCATGCTTACGCTACTTCCCAACTTTCCGCCCGTGCAGTTAGTTCATCAACGTATTCATCCCAATCGTGAAGAATTGCCGGGTCAAAATCTGCGCCATTTTGCCACACAATTGTTTTTATTTCCGGGTCAATTTTTACCTGATTGAACAAGGTGATATCACGTAAAGGTCCGTACATCTCTCCGTGAAGTACAGGTTCGAAATTAATCACACGAATTGATTGGTCATCAAATTGTAATTTGAGTGTGTATGGTGCAATAATCTTAACCGAAATTACTTTATAGATTGGATGTTGCATAGTTACATTAAAGGAATAATTCTTGTTGGTGTAATTCTGCCCATGCTTCAACTAAACGCTCTTGTCTTTTCGGCAATGAGCCGGCAATAATTTCGATTGGGTTAATGCTATAGACAGCAACATCATCTTGATAGTATGCATGAAAATGAGGAGTATTGTGTTGTATTCCAGTCCCCATGTACATCCGTATGATAATCCCGTAAAAACGACAAAGTTCTGGCATTATGAAAATGAATTCTGTTCTAAATGTACAAAAAGAATTTCGGAAATCAAGTTTTTTAATACATGTTTGTTATCCTGATATTTGCGCGGATTATAACAAGCTGATTGGATTCGTGCTTTCGCAGGAGTGACAACATAAACGTTGGTAAACAACCCATTACTCCACTTCTCCATCACTCCGTAATTCCATAAGCAAAGAACACAAATAACCAATAACGAATAACAATTAACACATTTTTCCTTTTTACTTGATAATTTTTACTTGAAAGGGGAAACTGCTATATTAAACAGCTTTATACACTGTCCAAGAATCTTTTCATGATAGGATTTCTCAATGCAACAACGAATTCTTGCAATGCTCTTTGCGATTGTTCTTATCGGTACATTCTTTTTTATTGTGAAAACCAGCACGTTAAACGCTGATATGTTATTAGTCAACGGCGCAGTTTATACACTGGATGAACACAATACCGTTGCGCAGGCAATTGCAATCAGCGGGGACAAAATCGTTGCAACCGGTTCCACCGGCGAGCTGATGCGCAGGTATCCGGGAGTGATGGCGATTGATTTGAAGGGAAAAACCGTGTTGCCGGGATTGACTGATGGTCACGCTCATATCCTTGGCGAAGGAAGTCGTATCTTTAATCTTGATTTAGTCGGGACGACCTCTCCTCAGCAAATTGCAGAAATCGTCGCCAAGCGCGCGGCAGAAGTTCCTGCCGGTTCATGGATTATGGGCAGAGGGTGGGACCAGAACGATTGGGACGTGAAAGAATTTCCCACAAAAGAATTATTAGATAACGCCGCGCCAAACAATCCCGTAAAGTTGCGTCGTGTTGATGGCCACGCAGATTGGGTAAACAGCAAAGTGTTAGAGCTTGCCGGTATCAATGCAACAACGCCGGATACAACCGGAGGGAAAATTGTGCGCGATGCTAGCGGTAATCCTACAGGGGTGTTAATTGATAATGCATCTGACTTGCTCGATAAAGCAGTTCCGAAACTTACAAACGAAGATGTTGAACAACGGCTTATAGCCGCTCTGAATGAATGTGCCAGTCTTGGCTTAACGCAAGTGCATGACATGGGCGTTGACTTGCAAACTATTGCCGTCATGAAAAAAATAATTGACGAAGGAAAATGCCCGATTCGTATTTACGCCCTCATAGGAGGAGCGGGCGAAACATGGAACTATTATTTGATGAAAGGTCCCGAGCTTGGCTACGGAAATAACATGCTCAATGTTCGGGGAATCAAAATGTACATTGATGGCGCGCTTGGTTCCCGCGGCGCTGCATTGCTCGATGATTACAGCGACGACCCGGGCAACAAAGGGTTAACGGTCAACACAGAAGAACAGCTTGAAGCCGTTTGCCGGCAAGCTATCGAGCATGGCTTTCAGGTATGCACACATGCGATTGGCGATAGGGGGAACAATATCGTATTGAATGTGTATGAGAAAGTGATGAAGAAAAATTCAAAGGATTCACATTTCCTGCGATGGCGGATCGAGCATTGCCAGGTGTTGCAGCCGTCTGATATTCCCCGGTTTGCAGAATTGGGAATCATCCCCGCGATGCAGCCAACCCACGCCACCTCCGATATGTACTGGGCAGAAGCGCGGCTCGGACAAGAACGTGTAAAGTACGCGTATGCCTGGCGGTCGTTGCTCGAAGCCGGTTCAATAATTGTGGGCGGCTCCGATTTTCCCGTTGAAAGTGTCAACCCGTTGCTCGGGTTTTACGCAGGCGCGACCCGCAGTGATGTGAAAGGCTATCCGGCGGATGGCTGGCATCGCGAACAAAAAATGACGCGTGAAGAATCTGCCCGCGCGTTTAGCCAGTGGGCAGCCTACGGCTCGTTTGAAGAACAAACCAAAGGCACAATTGAAGTCGGCAAGTGGGCAGACCTGACAATTCTCTCGAAAGATATTATGACAATCCCCGATCAAGAAATTTTATCCGCAAATGTAGAAATGACGATTGTTGGGGGAAAGATTGTATTTCAGAAATAATTGTCCTTGATGCTTGAGGACAATTATTTCTGAAATACAATCTTTCCCCCAACAAT
>SCUC01000155.1 GCA_004322375.1 Bacteroidota bacterium | reverse complement strand
GGTGTTCCTTCCATACGTGTGTATTCGGGATCAGGAAATGCAACATCCTTGAGCCGTGATTGGAATTCGTGCTTGATGAGTTCGAAATCGCTTTTATCGCGGGCTAACATAATGCCGAGACAACTGCCCATCAATTGTTCCTTATAGTCAACCCGCGGCGAGGTGCTGTTCGGAACCCAGATATCTGAAAAAGCGATATACCGGAGATCGGGAACATTCTCCACGACTCCAATCACCTGGAACCGCTGGCGGTCCGCTTCAATATATTTTCCGAGGGCGGATTGATCGCCGAAAAATTTTTGCCGTGTTGCCTCGTTAATGACGGCGACAAAATTCGCGTTCTTATCGTCGTCATCGGTTATGGGCCTTCCCTCAAGAAAGTTGAATTCCATGATTTTCCAGAACTCTCCGTCTGTGCGCTTAAGCGCGGATTTAATCTCGTTCCCGTTGAGATACGACGTTACAATGTCCCCCTCGGTGATGATGGAAAAATGTTCTACGTTGGAGATTCCCCTCGCATGCTTGTCGAGAAATCCATAGCCGGGATTCCCGTTCCACTGGCTATTTTCGCCGGACATATTCAGATAAAGGACGTTCAGCGTTCTTTCTGCTTTTGTCTCCGGAGCCATCGGGGCGAAGAGGTGATCGAGGAACGCCACTGCCACCATCAGCGTGACGAGCGTAAAGCTGATAGCGAACAGGCTGATGAACGTGAAGAACTTTCTTCGTCTCAGCACTTTAAGAGCTATTTTGATATAATTTTTAAGCATAAATTTTCTCTGTTTATAGTTTCCGGTTTACTGTTTCCTGTGTAGAGTTTACTATTTCTAGTATTTAGTTTACTTGTATCCTTAAAGTGAACTTGAAACTGTAAACTCAAAACTGGAAACTTGTTCTAGTTAACCTGTCTTCCGTCGAACAGGCGAACGATGCGTTCCGTTTTTTCCGCCATCCGCTGGTCGTGCGTTACCATCACGATAGTGGTTTTTCCCTCTTGATTAAGTTCGAGAAGGATAGACATAATTTCGTCGCCCATCTGGCTATCGAGATTTCCCGTCGGCTCGTCCGCTAAAATAATTCCGGGGTTGCCGACAATCGCTCTCGCAATGGCAACGCGCTGCTGCTGCCCGCCGGAAAGCTGCGAAGGAAAATGATGAACACGCGAGCTTAGCCCGACTCGTTCCAGCGCGCGCTGCGCCAGCTTGCGCCGTTCGCCGCCCGAAATTTTCCGGTAGAGTAACGGTATCTCAACGTTATCAACAACGCTCAAATCATTTATGAGATGGAATGTTTGAAAGATAAATCCAAGCCGTTCGTTTCTTAGCCGAGCGAGCTGCTTATCGCTGTACGATTTGATCGTCGAGCCGTTGAGAGCTATTTCTCCGCCCGTCGGAATATCGAGCAACCCGATGATGTTCAGCAGGGTGCTTTTACCGGAGCCGGATGGTCCCATGATAGAGACAAACTCTCCCTCCCGAACTTTGAGATTGATATGTTGCAGCGCAACGGTTTCAATCTTCTCCGTGCGGTAAATTTTTTCAATGTTTTCTAATGTTATCATAATGTTACCTTTGTTGTATAAAAAGTTGACTACTTAACCAATGAACCGCTCACCAACTAACTGATGTTACGCACCAACGATTTCCGCATCGCCGTAAACGACGATGCTACGAAATGCAAGTCGGATAAATCCGACTAATCTGCAAAAATAGTCCCGTTCAGGGGACTTGTACAAAATAGCGTTGTCGTTTACGGCAACGCGGGGTAATTGTTTCATTAACTCTATATGTTACGTAACATCACCAATTAACCACTCACCAACTAATGTACCTTCATCTGCGCCAGATGTTCATACTCTTTGATATCGGAGATAATAATCTCGTCACCGGCTGACGCGCCTTCAAGAATCTCTACCCCATCAAAGCTAACGATTCCTATTCTCGCCGGGACGCGCATAGCGACATTTTCCTTGATAATAAAAATCGGTTGCTCAGACTGACCTTGAACGAACGCTCCTTTTTTGACTATTAACGTGTGTTCTTTTTTACTTGTAATGACGTAAATATCGACGCGAATGTTGGGACGGAGAAATTTTGTCGAAGAATCATCTAACGCAACTAAAAATTTTGCAATGCCATTTTCAATGGTCGGATACACCGTGCTTAGCTTGCCGAAAAAATTCCTTTCATTCAACCGTATTCGCGCTTCCATACCCACGGCAAGCCGCTCGGCATGAATATCGGAAACCGAGCCTTCGACCAGATAGCTGCTCAAGTCGGCAACCCGCGCCACAATATCGCCGCGATGGATGCTTGCGCCGATATCCTCGTTCAACCACGTGACCACTCCGTCCCGTTCCGCTTTGCATGAAAGCATCTCAAGCTGGCGTTGAATATCCGCTCGTTCCTTGAGAAGCGTGTTCACTTCCGTGGTAATTCCATCGAGCTGGTTTTCCAGCGATTGCGTCGCGCTTTGAATGGATTCTTCTAGATCGTTCCTCTCAATGACTGCTATTTGCTCTTCAAGCTTTGTCTGGTCATACTGGTCTTTCGAGAGAGCGCCAAGTGAAAGCATCTTCTCACCCTGCTCCGATTTCGATTGCAGGTATTTCAAGCGAAGCTCTTTAATGTTCAGCTGGCTTTTTAAATCGTTTAACGTTTTTGTGATTTCAAGCTTTAGCTGGGCGCGGCGATTTTCCTTCAACGCGAGCTCTTTCTCCGTGCGTTCCAAAGAAAGAGTTACCTCATTATCGTCCAGCCTGAGAAGCGATTCACCCTGTTTGACGGTTGCTCCGGGTCGTGTGCTTACCGAAAGTATTCGGGTTTCCACCGGGCTGGATACTAGTTGCTCGAGTCTCGGCACAACAGTTCCGGATGCTGAGATTGTCCCTTCAATTGTTCCGCTTGTT
>SCUC01000154.1 GCA_004322375.1 Bacteroidota bacterium | reverse complement strand
GTCCAGCAGCTCAGCAAGACATTTAACCGCAAGCTAATTTTTTCCAACGTAACGTTCAATCTCAAAGAGTCGGGGTCACTCATCATTGGGGGCAAAAATGGTAGCGGAAAATCCACCCTACTAAAAATTTTAATCGGCGTTCTTACTCAATCCAAGGGCGCAATCGCGATTTCTGTTCACGGGAAAGCGGTAAAGCGTGAAGAGCAATTCAAGTATTGCGGTTTTGTCTCACCATATCTGCAGATGTATGATGAATTCACCGCGCTGGAAAATCTTCATTTTGTAAAAAAAATTCGGGGTGTTCAAGCGTCCGATGAATTTATACTCTCCCTTCTTGAACGGGTAAATCTTTCTGCCGCGAAGAATCAGCTTGTGCGAACCTATTCATCAGGCATGAAGCAGCGCTTGAAATACGCCTTTGGGTTGCTTCACCAGCCCCCCATTCTTATGCTCGATGAGCCGACAGCCAATCTCGATTCTGAAGGAAAAGCGACTGTCCATGCAATTGTAGAAGAGCAAAAACAAAAAGGCATTCTCATTGTCGCTACGAACGAGCCGGATGAAATAAAATGGGGGGACACGATTATCAATTTGGATGAGTTTAAGAATAGCAAAAGCAATGCCATCCAGCCGACTTTGCCGAGCCTCGTCAGAGTCGAGAGTGCCCGCCTGCCGGGCAGGGATGCCAAGGATGAATAATAATAATTATTATTTCGTAGTGTCGCGATGGCTTCAACCCATCCCCCGTCCCCTTCCCTTGTTGAACAAGGGAAGGGGAGTGAGAGGATGGGTTCCCATGATGCACCCCATGCATCTTACTACTCGTTCCCACGCTCCGCGTGGGAACGGAAATGGTGGCAAATGACAACCACACTCTCCTCATCTCTCACGGTTTTTCTCAAAGATTTCAAATCCGAAATCCGCACCCGTTACGCGCTCAACGCGCTGTTAATGTTTGTCGTAACTACGATTTCCATTATCCTGTTCGCGCTCGGAAATGAAAACGCTTCGACGGACATTCTCTGCGGCGTGCTTTGGGTGATAATATTCTTCTCCTCGATGGCGGGCTTATCCCGCACTTTTGTGAGCGAAGAAGAACGAGGCACGGTGATGACGCTTCAGCTTATTGCCTCGCCAATGACAGTTTATATCGGCAAGCTGCTGTTTAACCTCGCGCTTCTCACGATGCTCAATGTTGTGACTGTGGTGTTATACTCCATCGTCATTCCAAATTTTATCATACAAACCTATTCGATTTTCATTCTTACTATTTTCTTTGGTATTCTTGGCTTTGCAGGCGCTTCAACAATCCTTGCCGCGTTGATTGCCAAAGCCGGCTCCAAAGGCACGCTCTATCCTGTTCTTGCTTTTCCCATACTTCTCCCGTTGCTTATGACCGTCATCAACGCCACCAAAATGGCAGTCGAAGGCGAGCCATTCACCCAATCCCTCGAAATGTTCCAAATCCTTCTCGCCTACGTCATCGTGATTATGACGCTTCCGTTTTTATTGTTTGAGTATGTGTGGAGGGAGTGAAGGGGATTGACGATTTTAGATTGACGATTGTTGATTGTGAACTATGATTCATAGCGCCATTAAAGATGCAAGATTCAAAAATTTTGATTCAATCAATGAAAATCATATTTTTTACTATGTCACTTGTAATTCATTTATCGAAAATCATCAAAGGCGCTCTCCATAGATTCTTGAGAAGGAGTGAAAGCGCCAGCTCACCCTACATTCTTGGGAAACAGTATTTTGGCAGATATGGAAGTGGAAGGAATGAGTTATCTATAAACGGGAAAAGAATTCTAAAAGAGAAACTCCTACGAAAAAAGATTCATTAAATATGTTTCGAATAAGGAAATAACACAATGCAAGATTACAACTTAACCGTAGTTATTGAGAGGGATGAGGACGGACGCTTTGTCGCAATATGTCCCACGTTACAAGGGTGTTATACAGAAGGGGAAACCGAGGAGGAAGCGAGAGAGTTAATTAAAGATGCTATTCGCGCGCATATAGAAAGTAGATTGAAACATAATGAGCCAATTTATGAAGAAATTTCTTCAGAGAAAATGCTCGTTACAGTATGAGTACCAAGTTTCCAGTCCTTACGGCACGAGAAATTATCACTGTTATTAGGAAACACGGATTTGAATTTGACCATCAAACAGGGAGCCATGCGGTGTATCTTCATGCCGATGGGAGGCGAACAACAATACCAATTCATGGTAAAAGAGATATAGGGAAAGGACTTCTTCGTCAGATTATGAGGGATACTGAATTGACTGTTGAAGATTTTAGATAAAATCCAGTTTCAATCTACTCAGCGGAAGTGAGGCTATTCATTCAATCTCTCGAAATGTTCCAAATCTTCATAGCCAACCTTATAGTTATTATGACCGTCCCGTTTTTACTGTTTGAGTATGTGTGGAGAGAGTGAGAAGGTCATTGACGATTGCTGAATTTTGATTTTTGAACATGGTTAGCTAATATTATTATACTTATCTTTTAAAAACTACTTTATACAGCTATATAATGAATATTATGGATGAGGTGAATTCGGCAGTAAAAGAGGTTGCGTCTTGGACTTACTTACCATCAAAAATGTTTGCTATTTTAATTCCATGTGTATTTATGTTGTTTGCAGATAAAAAGTGTGTAGATTTTGTTTTATCTTCTAAAAATATCCCTGAAATTCTTAATCCATGGATAGGGTTATTGTTTCTGTTTATTTCAGCATTTTATTTTACGCATTGGATGGTAGTAATTTTATACAAATGGATTATCAATCCAGTTCGGAATTGGCGAAAAAAGAAACAACCGAAGATCAATTGGTGACATAATTTTTTAGAAATATTTATTGAATAGCAAAATGGCAAGAAATCGCGTTTTTATTTCTTATATAAATGAAAATACCGAAATAGTTATAAAGCTGGTTAGTAACCTCAAAGAGTTTGGTGTAAATGTTTGGTATGATCGAGATAAACTGGTTGCAGGTGATAGATGGAAGGTTAAAATAAGACAAGCAATAAGAGATGGAGCCTTTTTTATCGCATGTTTTTCAAAAGAATATCATAAGCGAAAAAGAACATTCATGAACGAAGAACTGAATGTTGCAATTGAAGAATTACGGCTTAGAAATAGAAATCAACGATGGTTCATTCCTGTGCTGTTAAATGATAGTAAAGTCCCCAATATAGACATAGGAGCAGGTGAAAACTTGGACTCAATTCAATATGTTAAACTATTTGAAAACTGGGAGGCAGGCATAAAAAATATATTATCAGTTCTTACCCCTAATATTACAAAAAAAAGGTATTTACAAATTAGGGAAGAATTGAATCTTGTAAAAGAAAGATATAATAGTCAATTACTAAAAATTTTACCTGAAAAAGTAATTAGCCAGTTAACTACTTTAAATAGATATTTTCCTCAAAGGTTTCCTAATGCAAGTGTATTATACGCGGATTTAGTTAACTTCTCGATAATATCATCCCAACTCGAGCCATATGATTTGATAAAAGAGTTACAGGATATTTTCCAAACGTTCGATGCCATAATGGATGATAATGAATGTGAAAGAATAAAAACTTTAGGTGACTGTTATCTAGGTGCTAGTGGACTAAAAGTAGAAAGCCCTACTCATGCAAAAAACTTGATTAAAGCAGCGATTAATATGATCAAATTTTTGAAATTAAGGTATATAAATACTAAAATAAAATGGGAAATAAGAGTCGGAATAAATAGCGGTGAGGTAATAGATGGTGTAGTGGGGGATGGGAAATATAATTATGATATATTTGGTGACACAGTGAATATTGCGCAACGAATCCAGAGCGAATCTGAACCAATGAAAATCAATGTTTCCAAGCAAACGTATGATATTTTGAAACAAGATTATTCTTTTATTCAAAGAGGGCTTGTTATAATCAAGCATGGACTGAAACTACCTATGTATTTTCTTGATGAGAAACACTTTTTATAGATTACCAAAATCAACGTTTGATACTTTCCCCTTTGCATTCTTTTTGCCCTCCTCCCAAATATTTCGTATCTTATTGATGAATTTATTAACACTATCATTCTACATTGAACGCTCTTAAATTCTTACTTGGCGCATGGCTGACGGTGGTTTTTGTGCTCGCCCTGGCGCTGCCAATGGTACCGCAACCTCAGTCGTGGTACGAGTTTCCTATCGTTCCGGGCTTGGAAGATAAAGCCCGTATCCTCTTTTTTCACGTCCCTATGGCATGGGTGACAGTTGTCGCCTTTATGGTGGCTATGGTGTTCGGCATCAAATACCTCGCAAAACGGAACATGGATGATGATACTAAATCGGTCGCTTCGGCGGGGCTGGGCTTGCTGTTTTGTATTCTTGCCACAACTACCGGCTCGCTCTGGGCGAAGTTTAGCTGGGGTTCATTCTGGAACTGG
>SCUC01000153.1 GCA_004322375.1 Bacteroidota bacterium | reverse complement strand
TGGCAAGTCGCCTTTCGGGACAATTCAGCGAATAGTCCTACCAATAAAAGTTTCACCATTTTTTCCTTATATTCCTCCCATGCGCAAGCTCTCACATCAAGAAATATCACAGCATCGTTTCAAGCCGGAGCAACTAAAAGAGTTACCCCGCCTCCCTATCTATGTCTTATTAGATAATATCAGAAGCCTCTATAACGTTGGCTCCATCTTCCGCACATCGGATGGAGCTAGAATTGAAAAATTATTCTTAACAGGTTACACCCCCTACCCTCCAAGAAAGGAAATCGAGAAAACCGCTCTCGGCGCGACAAACACTGTCCCATGGGAATACCACCGGGACCCTCTCATTCCTATTGCAGAGCTTAAATCCAAAGGCGTCAAAATCTGCACGCTTGAACATACCGATAAGAGCATCCCCTATTTCACTCTTGAAAAAAAAGATTTTCCCCTTTGCCTTATCGTAGGAAATGAAATCACCGGTGTGAGAAAAGAGTTGATAGCAGAAACCGACTGTGCCGTTGATATTCCCATGTTTGGAATGAAACAATCACTCAACGCCTCGGTTGCGTATGGCATAGCAGTATTTGAGTTTGTGAAAACCCTCAGCCGATAGCGACCATCTCTGACGGGGCTCGCCTATGGCGGATTGGCATTTTTCGTATCGTTGATAAAAATGAATCAATGATAAAATCGTCAATCGTCAATTCTTCTTCCTCCTCTTGACTTTCGTAAAAAAATTACGTAAGTTATCCCAACAATAATTTTTACGAGGTATGGGATGAAACAAGCGTTATTATTTATTGTCATTTTTCTGGTGGCGGCATTAGTAGCCTATCCACAACAGCGTGTTCTTATTAGTCCAAATGATGAGGTAATTCCCCTCAAGCCAGGGGAAAGCGCTATTGAGGTTGCAAAACTGTACAGCGTGGAGATACAACAAACAAAAGGATGTAGCAACTCTCTGTACGATGGAATGCAACCAGAAAAGTTTACTTCGCCTTACAGTAATTTTGGTTCCTTTCATCAGGATGTTCTCGGTCAATGGTTTATTGCCAAAATGAAAGGCACTATTGATAGCATTTTTTGGGTAACACTCGGCTCTACAGGCTCGTTCGATTCCACTGTTTCAATACGAATCTTCAACTCCAATATTCGACCCGGTGCAGGTCCCGGTTATTCTCCTTACCCCCCTCCCTGTCAACCTTGGGGATATTATATCAATACCAACGATTCGGATAATCATATTACACCCTTCAAGGATGAAGCGACCGACACCAATTGGGTATCAACAATCTCCATGGGTGCCAATTCTTTTGACCCATTAGGAAACGAATTATGGGGTAACGGTGGTGTCACAGTTAAAAATTACCCTGATAGAGTTAACTTTATTGCATTAGATACTCTAGGCTATAAACTTAATATTAATGAGGGTGATGTCTTTTTCATTACGATGAGAGTAAACGGTCCTCACGTTGATAATTCTTTTGAAGCAAGAACAGAATGGTTAGCTTCGAGTTACAATTCACTTTTACCAGCATATCAAGAGTTTTATCCCTCTCGTAACTGGAAATTTTATGAACACATTGGAGGAATTTCGAATTGTAGTGGATATGATATAGATTCATTACCAATAGGTTGGGTAGCCCGCGGAGGATTTAGTAACGATACACTTTATGGAGCCGCCTTTAATTGGTGGTATTCTATGACGGTGGAAGATGACCCGCCTCAATTATTATTAAATCCGGGATACTTGGAATACGATACCAACTACACAAAATTTTGTTTCGTTTGGGATTGCCCTCCACTCCAAAATGATACCAATTATTTTTTAGTTATCACCAACCCCGTTGATGGCGGCTTTCCTGATACCGTACGATTTGATGACTTTGATAGCCTCGGATGTCTGCCATTACCTCCGTTAGATGAATATGAATCTCTTTGTTATTATTATCTGGCACTCGATGATTCGGGAGAATATGTTTCCTTTCCTTCAGGATGTCTTAAAAATTTTGGCGGTCTTAGCCAATCCGGGTACCAGGCGGACATCAATCAAACATATAACTGGTGGGAAATCGGTGATGATTCAAATGCAGTGAATAATTGGTTCTTAAATAATGCTTTTCCTCAGTACTCATCACCGACTGATGACGGCACATCGGGACCTTTCGATATGGGAGGAACATTTACATTTTTCGG
>SCUC01000152.1 GCA_004322375.1 Bacteroidota bacterium | reverse complement strand
CCCAATTTACTAACACGACCGATGATTGATTTTATTTTATCGTCCCAAAAATTTTGTAATCATTTTCACATTCCGATGCAGAGCGGTTGCGATGCAATTCTCAGAAGAATGCGAAGACGTTACACAACGAGCGATTACCGTTCGTTGCTTGAGTATATTAAAACGATTGATGCTGATGCAGGTATCGGTGCGGACGTCTTGGTAGGCTTTCCGGGAGAATCAGAAGCACTATTTAACGAAACAGCCAATTTTATTTCAGAGTTACCTCTCTCTTATTTGCACGTATTCACATATTCCGAACGTGAAAAGACTGATGCTATCATGTATGAAGGAAGAGTTGAGCCGCGCGTTCGCCATGAACGGAATACGATACTCCGAACTCTCAGCATGAAAAAGCGTCACCAGTTTGCTTCTTCGTTTCTCGGCACGACGTTACCCGTGCTGTTTGAACATGAAAACGAAAAAGGAATATCAACCGGTTTGACAACGAATTATCTTCGGATTGAAACGCCAACAAGTTCACCTTTAACAAACAACATACAACCTGTATTTCTTCGGAATATTGTTGGAGAGGTGTGTAATGGCATTCTTCAAGAAAAATATTCATGAAGGCTTTGAAAATCCTAAAGAGAAAACGCCTCTCTGTTATTCACTAAGGGTCTTTGACTGTCCCGTCTGATGCATGATTACGGAACGTTGGAATGCCAAATTATGATTTTCTGGAATAACCCTAAATTTGAATCTGAGTCAATTTTTACGTATGATACTTAACAGCAAATACATAATCAAACCCCAATCCATGAAAGCTTTATTTTTTTTCGTAATTTTCGCAGTACAACTCACATTCAGCCAATCTATTCAACCGATGTTTAGCCGGTTGAGCACAGAACCAACTCAATCGGTTCCTGAGGCAAAATTTCAAGAAATAGAATTTACCGGTAAAGAAGGGAAGAAAAGCGTCGCTGCAGCAGTTGCGCTTTCGCTCTTATTGCCGGGATTAGGCGAATGGTACGCGGGGGATTACAGTTCAGGCAAATACCTGAGCATGGCTGAAGGTGGATTATGGCTGACATGGGCATCGTTCAGGCTTTATGGAGATTGGATACAAAACGATGCTAGAACATACGCCGTTCAACATGCGGGAATAACTACCGATAACAAAGATGACCAGTATTTTATTGATATTGGAAATTTTGTAAGCGTTGACGCCTATAATGAGCAAGTATTGAGAGACCGCGACGATGATAAAGTTTATGATGCAAATTCTCATTACAACTGGAATTGGGATACGGATAACAATCGCGAACAATATCGCCAGCTTCGTGTACAGAGCGACAAAGTTTACAATAACGCAAACTTCGTTATAGCTGCGATAATAGTCAACCATGTCATTAGCGGGATTAACGCAGCGAGAACTGCTACAAAACATAACAATGCCATTGATGAGACAGGCGGACTGAATTTTCAAGCTAGCCCGCTCGGCACGCTGGCAGCGCCCAGCGGCATCATCTTGACTGCCACCTACCAATTTTGATTGAGGATGTAAAATCGTCCCGGAACTCCGACTTCTTCCCTATTTGTAGAAATTGACTTGAAGCAACATCTCAATTTTACAGAGCGCAGAAGTCGGAGTTCTATCATGTCGTATGAGAAACATTAAGCTAACAATTGAATATGATGGAACGGATTTCGTCGGGTGGCAACGCCAGACAAACGGTAAGAGCATTCAAGGGGAAATCGAACATGCTCTTGGTACGATATTACAAGAACAAGTGAACATTATCGGGGCAGGAAGAACGGACGCGGGAGTTCACGCGCGTGGGCAGGTAGCCAATTTTCAGTCTCATAGCCGGTTAAGCTTGCATCAAATTCAATCTGCTTTGAATAGTAGTCTGCCGGAAAGTATTGTGATTCATAACGCTGAAGAAGCGCCTGAGGATTTTCACTCAAGGTATAGCGCAAAAAAGCGAGAGTATTCTTACACAATAACACGCACACCAACAGCGTTAGACAGGCTCTATTCATGGTATGTTCGCTATTCGTTGGATATTGAAAGAATGCAAGATGTAGCGGCAATTATCCTTGGTTCACATGATTTCGAAGGATTTACAAAAGTAGGGTCGGATGTAAAACATTACGTCTGCAATGTAGTAACTTCCCGGTGGATATTGAAAGAAACGAGGCTCGTTTATTCAATTTCAGCCGACCGATTTCTTCGAGGCTTAGTTCGCGCATTAGTAGGTACGATGGTGGATGTGGGCAGAGGATTTCTCACTCACGAAAGTTTCTTAAAACGTTTGGAGAACAAGCTCAACTATGAACCTTGCTCGGCTGCACCCGCACAAGGATTGGTGTTAGAACAAGTGATATATTAACAATAACAGGAACTTATGAAACGTTTTCTACAATCTCATTATCTTGCAACGATGTTCTTTCTCCTTTTTATTATCGGGTGCGGTGTTGCGTTGAATATCTTTCCCGATTCTGAAGATGTCAAGTTAGGCAGCCAGTTAGATAAAGAGATACGCGCTAACTCAAAGGAGTACCCTATTCTTCAAGGACATCCTGAGGTCAAGCAGTATGTTATGAATGTCGGGAACCAGGTGATCGCATCGCCAGAAATTAAAAAAAGGGGTATCTATGCGTATCAATATGAAATCATCCATGATGACAAAACAATCAATGCATTCTGCACACCAGGCGGCTATATTTATGTCTATACGGGACTTTTAAAATTTATAGATAACGAAGCAACACTTGCAGGTATTCTTGGACATGAAATAGCTCATGCAGAGCGACGTCACGCGACAACCCGAATTACGAAAACCTATGGAATACAAATCGCATTAGCTTTTGCATTGGGCGAAAAGCCTTCACAAATTGCAGAGATAGGGGCAAACTTACTGGGAGGTCTTGCATTGTTGGCAAACAGTCGAGCCGATGAAACAGAATCGGATGAATACTCTTTAAAATACCTGTCTTCAACTAAATATTATCCGGGTGGAGTTACCTATTTTTTTGATAAAATCCAGAAAGAACAGGGACGACAGGGTGGGGGTACAGTAGAACGATTATTATCAACCCATCCGCTGCCTCCCGACCGGATAGAACATGTCAAACAATTACTTCAGTCAATGGGAAATCCACAACCTACAGAAAACAAGCTATTGTCAAAGGAATATCAAGATTTCAAGAAGAAACTCCCTTAAGAGGATATAAAAATAGTTTTTTTCCTCGTAATTCCGTTTATTTCAGCATAACAATCGAGTATGGCTGAAGTTTTAGGCAATATTGTCTTTATTTTGCTCCTTGTTCTGGCAAACGGTTTTTTCGTTTCCGCCGAGTTTGCAATAGTCAAGGTACGTTCCTCTCAAATTGTAGAAAAGATGAGGAAGGGGAACCGCTATGCGCCGTTAGCAAAACACATTGTAGAGCATCTGGACGCATATCTTTCAGCCACACAGTTAGGAATAACGCTTGCAAGCTTAGGGTTAGGATGGATGGGGGAACCTTTACTTGCAGATATGATGGCAAAGCCATTAACAGCGATAGGAATTTTTAGTGAGGGAATGATCCATGGCATTTCGTTTACTATTAGCTTTGCAATTCTTACGTTCCTCCATATCGTACTGGGTGAGCTTGCTCCCAAATCGCTGGCAATACAACATCCTGAGACGACAACGTTTATTGTCTCGCTTCCTCTTCAGTTATTTTATCGCATTTTCAAGCCGGCAATCTGGGCGCTCAATGAAACCGCTAATTTCTTCTTGCGGCTTTCAGGTATCCCGCAGCCGAGCTCATCTGACCTGCTTCATTCACCCGAGGAACTAGAGATTATTGTTCAGGAAGGGGCGAAAAGCGGAGTTCTCACAAAAACCGAACAGGAATTACTTTCAAGCATCTTTGAATTCTCCAGCACGACGGCGAAGGAAGTGATGGTGCCCCGCACAGAGATGGTTGCCTTAGACCTTGATTTTCCTCGTGAGGTTTTGGTTCGGAAGGTTGTAGAGGAGGGATATTCACGCATGCCTGTATATAAGGATTCTTTAGATAATGTTCTTGGGGTCATATATTCGAAGGATTTAATCACCCTGCTCGAACATCGTGAGTTGATAATACTTCATGATATAATCCATCCTGCCTATTTTGTCCCTGAATCAGTGAAAGTGAGTCAGTTAATGCGTGACTTGCAGCAACGGAAACTGCACATGGCGATTGTGGTGGATGAATTTGGCGGGACGCAAGGGTTAATCACTATGGAAGATATTCTCGAAGAAATCGTGGGAGAAATTCATGATGAGTATGATGAGGTACTCAAGGAATTTGAACACTCGACAGACGGTTCAGCGTTGGTAGATACTCGTATCAGCATATCTGATTTCAATGAAAAATTCTCAGCAGCTATTCCTGATGATACAGAATATGAAACATTAGCCGGTTTTCTTGGAAAACAGAGTGGAAAAGTTCTTGCTCAAAACGAAGAACTTCAATATGAAAATCTACATTTCAAGGTATTAAAAACAAGCCAACGAAGAATACGGCAAGTTAGGGTAAAAAAGATTGAGATTGTTCCTCCGGCTTAATGTACGAAGGAGGTGAGTCTAATTTATGCACATTGCTTATTGTCTTACTCATAGCGGGGTTGGCGGCGGACAGCAGATAATTTATTCCTTAGTCAAATCGTTGCTCGCGAACCATCCAAACATTCGGATTACCGTTATCCTTCCTTCAGGCGGCGAATATGTCAATCGCTTTCAGCAGCTCGATGTCAATGTTATTGAATTTCCAACAAACCGTCTCTCTGTGTTTCTTGTTGTAGCGTTTTGGAATGTACTACGGAAGCTGGATATTGACATTCTTCATTCACATGGAAAGGGGGCAGGGTTTTATTGCAGGATAATTCCACGATTGTTTTTACGGATAGTGAGGGTTCATTCATATCATGGTTTCCACCCGCCAACAGAAGCTCTGAAGAAAAAACTCTATTATTTCCTTGAAAGAATTCTGCTTTCTACGGTAGAGCAGCTTGTTATGGTTTCAAGAAGCGAAGCTGAG
>SCUC01000151.1 GCA_004322375.1 Bacteroidota bacterium | reverse complement strand
CAACAATATTTTTGCAGGTAACGACATCGGCGTTTATATTTCCACCGATGGCGGCGCTTCATGGAATAGCTTTTCAGATGGCTTACCCGATGCGGTTTTAGTTTCCGATGTAACATATTCTGCTTCAAATCGAACTCTGCGAGTTGCTACACATGGAAACGGTATTTTTGAGCGTAAACTCCCTGATTCCTTTCCGGCTGTTTCTCTCATCGCTCCAAATGGCGGAGAAGCTTGGGAAGGGGTATCAACTCAAACCATTCAATGGACGCCGCTATTAACCGGAACACTCAAGCTTGAATACTCGCTTGATGACGGTACAAACTGGACAACAATCGTAGATAACCTCCCCCCCTCGCCTTCGAGCTATGCATGGGATGTGCCATTTGAAGTTACTACAACGGCAAGAGTGGGGGTAAGCTCAACCTCAAATAGTTTGATTAGCGATGTCAGCGATTCCGCGTTCACTCTCTATTTTAATGGCGCCGGTCTTTCCACAACTGCAGGGTGGGATATTATTTCTCTTCCCGTCCGCGCGTACACTCCTGAAGTTTCTTCGCTCTTCACCAATGCTATCTCTTACGCTTTTGGATTTAATGGCTCGTATGTTCAGCAATCTTCGCTTTCAGTCGGAAACGGCTATTGGCTGAAATTCGGAACAAGTGAAACGATTCCTATCAAGGGCGACACATTAGTTATGGATACCGTTGCTCTTGTCGAAGGGTGGAATTTAGTTGGCTCCCTTACTGCTCCGGTCTCCGTCGCTTCAGTTACATCCCAGCCTGAAAACATTTTCGAATCTGAGTTTTTCGGGTACTCTCGTGGATATGAAATCGCTTCAACTATTGAACCCGGGAAAGGATATTGGATAAAAACGAATGCCGGTGGACAAATGATTATTTCATCATCGGTCGCTCCTCCAAAACGGAATACCTTCGCGACTCTTGAGCAACATTGGAACAGGCTCACGTTGAACGATAAGGATGGTTCTGCGCAAACTCTTTATTTCGGAAAACAAATTCAAGCCATCGAGCAACGGAAGCTGGAACTTCCTCCTCCTCCTCCCTCAGGAATTTTCGATGCGCGGTTTTCATCTCACCGAATGTTGGAAGTTGTCCGGCAGGAGAATGCGGTGAACAAGTTCCCTATCAGCATCCATTCCGCGACGTTTCCTTTGACCGTATCATGGGAAGTCTTTGCAGATAATACCGGATGGCTTCTCGTAACAAACAAGAAAACTGTCCCGATCAATGGCTCAGGTTCGTTGGTACTATCGAATACAACAGAAGCGGAAAGCATTGTTCTTGCTTATGACGAATCACAAACCAATCTGCCTCTGCAAACACGGCTATTACAAAATTATCCCAACCCGTTCAATCCTGTAACCGTTATCGGTTATCAGCTATCGGCTAATAGTTATGTAACGATGAAAGTATATGACGTGCAGGGAAGGGAAGTGGTTACGCTTGTTGATGAGTTTCAGGCTGCAGGTTTCAAGTCGCAGGTGTTTGATGCGAGCGTATTACCAAGCGGGATATACGTTTACAAGCTTACTGCCGACAATGTTGTTGAATCGAGGAAGATGCTGTTAGTGAAATAGTTGTCCATGCGCAACCACTTCTCCCATGGTCAATAAGATGATGTAACATCCCGGAAATTTTTTTTGGGGGCTCTACAACTGGCACGTAGATTTAGATTATACTAATTATTTCCGGGGTGTTTTGGTCCCACAAGTATTAGAATTCTTACCTTTTTAAGATTAGGTATTCAAGACCCGGGGAACATTTAGGTCTAATTTCAACTATACAAAGGCATTCTTTACTTTCCCACCCCTATAATGGTGATATAAAACACATTTCTGGAGGGGGGTATTTACATTTATTAAGTTTTTATCCTATATTAGGATAGGAAAAACTCCTATATTATGTATGAGAACTAATTTAATTAAGATTATAGGGAAAAACTAAGATGGGCAGCAATTTAATACTCACCGTAGGCTCTCTGATTGTTCTGGGTTTATTTACACTATCATCGAATACGATGATTTCTCAGAATACACAAGCAATGCTGCAAAGCGAACATTATATTACGGCGATTGCCCTTGCTCAATCAGTAATAGATGAAGCGAAAACAAAATCGTTTGATGAGAAGACCACATCGAAAGCGGTTACAAAACCGGAGTCCCTTTCTACGGCTGCTCAACTTGGGACCGATGATGCGCTTGAATCAAATCGGATAGAATATCTAGATTTAGCGACCAACAACCGTTATCCAACATCAACACCTGTTACTTCCCTTTCGCAACTCAAGTTCGATGATGTTGATGACTACCAGGCTTATACCAGAATCGTGCGAACACCAAGCAGCGGCATGGATACAATTCGTACTTATATCAAATATGTGAGCGTTACCTATCCTGATTCATACAAAGCAATCCCCACTTTTTGCAAACGACTTAAGGTAGTTGTTTCGGGCCAATATCTTCCAAGACCAATGACCCTGGAATACGCCTTTATCTACTAAGGAGATTGTATGAGTACAATGCTTGATATCATCGGTTCGTTTATCATCGGCAGTTTTGTGATGGTAATGCTTCTGAATATTAACGCGAATTACGCCCGGGTTCAGGGAACTCAAACCCTGACGAAAATTGTACAATCAAATGCAACAACGGCATCAGCGCTATTAGAAAATGATTTCCGGAAAATTGGATATCGTTGCGGCGATAGTCTAAAAATAAAATATATGGATTCGACCCGAATAGTAGCGCTAGGTGATTTTGATGATAATGGCGTAGTGGACAGTCTCCAATACGGCTTTGATTATGCCACCTCTGTTTATGCTTCTCCAAGCAATACCAAAATCCGGTTGTTATACCGCAGGCTCAACACCCAAACTCCTATGGCTATTAACTTAGGATTTACGCGCTTTCAACTTTCCTATTATGACTCGCTTGAAAATCCAACTTCGATTCCTGCAAATGTGAAATCAATTAAAGTAGCATTCCAGTTTGAAAGCCCGTACAAATTTGAAACCACAACCCAGTACGATACAGGATTTTATTCCATGTATTGGGAACGAATTATCAAACCCAAAAACACGAAATAATTATGCAGGGACGCTCTCTCGCTATCTTGCTTACCGGCACGATTGCTATCGGCAGTTATATACAATATAATATGCTGCAATCGAGCAACAAATTGACTCAGAATGTAGTCAATTACACTGCGCGGCAAACGACTCAAAACATCGCCCAGACAGGCGTTTATATGGGACTGAAACAGCTCGCGTTAAATAAATCATGGAGAGCCGGCTTCACGAATATGCCGGTGATGAACGGAATTCTTACGGTACGTGTCGTTGACACGATATTTGGGGGGCAGTCTGCTATTGGTGTTTTCGCCTATGCAACAGTTCCGTACAGTTCGTTTGGCAATTCTGACCAGATCCCCGATTCAGCCGGGTACAGTCGTGCGTATATCCCCAAAGGATTCATTCCGGCAACTGTAAAAGCGGCTATTACTACTAATAACCCTGTTACAACGTTGGGCAAATTATGGACTGATGGACGTGACCATGACCTTAATGGTAATTTTCTTGCAAATCAAGGAACATTAGGAATCTGGACAACGAAAACGTACTCCCAGAGCGGAAGTTCCAAAACTGGCGGCACGGATATGATAACAAGAGTTGACTATACCCCCAGTAAACCGGCGAATGTGAACAGCTATAAAACAAGCGCTGTTTGGCCCGCAGGTGAATGGCCCGGTTATTACCCGGGTAGTCCTGATAGCATTATGGGTGGACCTTCAAAAGGCTATTCTGAAGGAACCCTGAAAGCGATCGCACAAAGCGGGCTTAATGGCAGCCAATACACGACTAATCCTTCGACGTTATCCTATCCCTTAAAAGGCGTTACCTATGTAGAACTATCGAATGCAGGAGTTTGGAATCCTGCCGATGTTACAGGTGAAGGAATTCTCATTGTCCACAATCAATGGAAAAACGCTGCCATGAAAAACTGGAACTGGGGAACGTTTCGTGGCTTGATGATTATTGATGATCCGGTGCATATTCATACAATCGTTATCGGAGCAATCATCGGGTTAACCCCTTCCCCCTCGGAAGGAAATTGTATCGGTAACGGAAACGGGTATGTCTATTTTTCTAATGAAGCAATCTCCAATGCAACAGGCTCCATTACCGGCTCATCGAGCGGCTCGTGCGATGCGCAAGTCCTCGCATGGTGGGAATAATTACGCAGTTTGTACACTAGATTTTTTAAAAGAAAGGAAATTTATGAAACCATTTTTTAAGATTACTCTTCTTTCATTAAGTATGTTCACGGTACTTCTTCATTCCGGTTCAGGGCAGGAATCATGGAAGCGAACGGTATGTCCCCAATCCGGATACGTGTATTCACTGGCGCTTGATTCTTCCGGACAAATCTTTGCAGGCACAGGAGCCAATGGAGTTTATTATTATAAGGATAATACATGGAAAGCGATTAGCTCGTTGCTCGAAAATATTGCTGCCTATACCGTTATCGTTGATTCAAAGGGGCATCTCTTTACAGGAACTGACGACGGAGTTTTTGTCTCCAAGAATGAAGGCGAACGATGGTCGGAGGTAAGTAATGGATTAAAAAATGAATTTATTAATTGCCTTACGATTAACCTCACGCGAGAAATCATCTTTGCAGGAACGGGCGGCGGCGGCATCTTCCGCTCATTCGATGATGGGTATAACTGGTACGAAGTAAACAACGGGTTAAAAGACAAGGCAATTCTTTCTCTTACAACAGATAAGAACAATGTCATTTATGCAGGAACTGATAAAGAGGGCGTTTTTCTCTCGACGGATAATGGAACCACCTGGAAACAGATAAAAGAGGGCTTGCCAATCTCAAGTATTCTTTCATTAACGTCAACTGCTTCCGGTTACGTGTTTGCAGGAACCCGTGAAGGATTGTATCGTTTAAGCAATCTTGACAAGGAATGGTTTAGAATAGCTAAAGGAATCACTGCAAAATCTATCTATGCGCTCACAATGTCTGATGGCGGGAAACTTTATGCCGGAACAGACGAAGGAATCTTTCGTTCAAATGATGAAGGCATTACATGGATTAAGGATTCTGAAGGCATGAAAAATGCAGCGGTGATTTCACTCCTATCGGGTAATGGTGGCTACGTTTATGCCGGAACAAACACCGGCGAAGTCTTTATCAAAAAATATTAAGTCCCGCCTCTGAGGAACCTGCTGGGCATTTTTTCTCTCGGCATAATATTTTTTTTAACGCCTTTGTTGTTGAGCCTCGAACTTCGAGGCTCTTTTTTTTGTTATGCACTTGCCTCTTACGAAATCGCTTCGTATTTTCTCTTACTATAGTACACGATTCAAAATAAGGAATTTGTTACCTCGTTACAATGAACATGAAAATAAATCCTAAAATACTGTTATTTACTCTAACCGCGATTGTCGTGGTATGGGTTTCATATAGTTATCTGGCTCCCTCAGTAACATTAGGAGATTTTAGCAAATTTGAACCTAACAGCGAAATTAGCCAAACAATCAATGTTGCTATTGTTACTTCGAGGCCCATCGAGAGAAGCCCGGACGGAAAAATAATCTCCTTTTACGCACGGGACAAAAATAATGTGGAATTGAAAATATCACCGGGCCAATCATTGCCGGAAGAGCTGCTAAACGCTGAAGTCATCGAATTGCTCGGGCATCTCCACGGTAACGTTTTCGCGGCATCGCGGATAACGAAAGTAAAATAATACGGATTGCCACAAGTGTTCCAGCAAAAATAATAAACTATAACAAAATCACGAGTACCAGTTCAATAAGTAGCAGCCCACGATTTAAGTCGTGGGCTGCTAAACATTATGTATAGGGTAATCTCAGTTATTAATACCAACAATTTTAGCCATCGTAAATTTCATTATGAAACAATTCGAAACCTTGCTGTACGTAGTCTCCGATAATGTTTGCACAATCACGCTTAACCGGCCGGAGGTGTATAATGCCTTCAACGAGCAAATGAAAAAAGAGTTGAACGAAGCACTCAAAGAGGCGGAAAAAGATAACACAGTGCGCTGTATAGTGCTTAGCGGTTCAGGCGAGAAAGCCTTTTGCTCAGGGCAGGATTTGAAAGAATACGGAACGTCAAAGCGCTCATTAAAAGAGTCGTTAGAAAAAAACTACAACCCGATTATTCGAAAAATCCGTACAATGGAGAAACCGGTTATTGCAATGATTAACGGCGTCGCGGCAGGCGCTGGTTGTTCCCTTGCGCTTGCGTGCGACATGCGATTCATGTCAAGTACTGCAAGGCTCATTGAAATTTTCGTTCGAATCGCGCTGATTCCCGATACGGGTTCGCACTGGTTCCTTCCCCGGCTGGTAGGTATGGCAAAAGCGTTTGAGTACATGGCAACGGGAAGGGATATAACAGCCGAAGAAGCCGAACGGGTAGGGATCGCTAATTACGTTTTCCCACCTGCAGCCCTTGAAGCGGAAACAATGGCATTCGCGAAAAAAATGGCACAGGCTCCCACAAAAACCATCGGACTTATCAAACGAACGCTCAACAAAGCGCTCGTTTCGGATTTAGATTCGTTGCTTGACTATGAAGCGCAAATCCAACAAATCGCGTCTGAAACGGAAGACCACCAAGAGGGGGTGAAAGCGTTTTTGGAAAAAAGACAGGCAGTGTTTCAAGGGTGCTAAAACCATAAGATTTTCAATATGGAAACTTTTTCCTATATTGCATGTGTTACTAACGAAATGAAAAAGTATCTTAATCAATCGTTCTTTACTTCGCTCTTCCTGGCTCTGTTCTTTAGCCTTTCTCTTGTTTGGTGCGGAGATGCTGAATGCGCGAACGAAGCAAGCGCAGATGATTGTTCGGCGTTGATTTGCATGCTCATCGGCAATCATGCAAATTCAATAAACAGTTCTGATGCTAGAAGCGTTGAAAAGTGTACGTGTGTATGCCATGTTCCGGCTCTTGCAGAGATGCCCAAGACAGGTTTTTCCCGCTTCCAGCCTGAAATAACCATGTTTTGCAGGTCTTTCTCGCTTTCATCTTCCCAACCCCGTTCTATCTACCACCCTCCCAAGGCATAATTCCTGACGCTTTCACCCGATTCTATCGGGCATAGTAATTCCCCTTTTTAAACAAATAATCGAGGTACACCTTGAAGCATAGCATTTCAATGGTGGGATCGCTTTTTGTCTTGTTTACTGCTATAGCATTTAGCCAGATAAGAGAAAAACTTTCCCTCCATGATGCAATCAATATTGCAGTACAAAACAATCCGGAAATTCTTGCATCCCGGCATGAAATTGATGCCGCGGCAGGAAGGGTTTTGCAGGCGGGTAGATTTCCGAATCCGGAATTTTCCATCTCATTCAATGAAAGCCCGGCAAATTTCGCTATTGGCGATGCAAATGAAAAAGACTTTGGAATATCACAAACGTTTGAGTTCCCCGGCAAGAGAAGCTCGCGTATCGAAGTTGCCGAGCAAGAGCAAACATTTTCCGAACTGACGGTCGCGCGAAAAACGGCAATTGTTGCCACGCAAGTCAAGCAAATATATTATCAAGCGTTGCTGGCAGCCGCAATAAAAGAAAACATAACGTTCAACATCGCGCTTCTTGATGATTTGCTTGAGACTGTGACGCTTCGCTATCAATCGGGAGCGAACACCTACCTGGAAATTCTCCGGGTAAAAATTGAAAAAACGCGTTTATCGAATGATGCAGTAGAAGCGGAGCGCGATTATCGTTTGCGCATTGGAAATCTCAAAACCATCCTCGGAAAATCCGTTGACGCTGACATCGCTCTTTCCGATTCATTAGTGTATGAGCCGTTTCGGATGGCTGAAGATTCAGCGCTCTCGGTTTTAACAGAACAAAGCTACTATCTCAAAATGAAAGAGCAAGAATTGCTCATACAACAATCAGCATACAACCTTGCGGAAAAGAGTTACCTGCCCGATTTGAAATTTGGTCTCGCATTGCAGAATCGTTTGGGAACTTTTCCCGATGAAGGTTCAAAAAATTACCTCGGTTTGGAAGTGGGCGTCAGTCTTCCCTTGTGGTTTCAACAAGGACCAAAAGGAGAAGTGCAAGAAGCGTTAGCATTGACCCGCGCCACGGAATACAGGCTTACCGCCGCGCGTCAAC
>SCUC01000020.1 GCA_004322375.1 Bacteroidota bacterium | reverse complement strand
GCCTGAACGAAGTGCAAGCGTTTCTCCATGATTGGCTGCAGCAAACAAATGTTCAGCGTCGCTTCGAATGCAAAATACAAACGAAGCAAGGGCAGGACAAATGGATTGACGTTACTGCCGCGCGTATCAAATTTCAGGGAGAAATTGCAACTATTGCCTCGGCATTCGATATTACTGAACGGAAACACTCGGAAGAATCGTTACGCGATAGCGAAGAACGATTTCGTATCATTACCGAGATGATTTCCGATTATGCCTATCTTGATCGTGTTGAGGAAGACGGGAAGTGGACGATACTCTGGATAACAGATTCGTTCTATCGCCTCACGGGCTATACGTTGGAAGATGCGCAAACCCCTGATTTTGTTATGCGGTATATTTACCCGGATGATCTACAAGAAAATATTGAACATATGCAGCAGCTATTACAGGGAAATTCGATACGCCATACGGGACGTGTTATAACAAAAAGCGGAAGCCTGCTTTGGCTGGAGCATGAGGCGCGACCCGTTTGGGACTCTCAGAAAGGACGGGTAACGTATATTTATGGAGCCGCAAGAGATATTACCGGTAGAAAAAGAGTTGAAGAATCCCTACGGGTAAGCGAAGAACGCTATCGTATGGTAGCAGAATTAATGTCCGATTATGCTTATTTAGACCGGGTAGAGCCTGACGGAAAATTCATTCCGGTTTGGCTGACAGAATCATTTACAAAGCTCACAGGATATACGCCTGTTGAATCGCAAACGTATGATTTTATCGAAAATTTTGTACATCCTGACGATATACCTATTATCGTCAACGGGATTCAAGAATCGTTGAAGGGAAATACAGTCAACTATGAAGTGCGCATTTTTAAGAAAGATGGTACGATGCGATGGTTGTTAAACGAAGTATCTCCTCTTTGGAATAGTGAACATACGCGGGTAGAATATATGTACGGCGCGGCTCGCGATATCACCGAGCGAAAAATACGTGAAGGTGAATTTCGCAAGCTCTCTGCTGAATTGACATTAACCGAGCAACGCGAACGCCGCCGGCTCGCGCAATTTCTCCATGACGTTATCGGGCAAACGCTCGCGCTCGTAAAAATGAAACTCCAGATGCTTGAAGAGGTAAATAAGGGTCCCGCTCAGATAAAGAAGGAGATGGACGATGTCTTTAAGCTTGTTGATGAAACAATTGCCAATACACGAACGGCAACATTCGATCTTTGTCCTCCGGTGCTGTACGAGTTTGGCATAGCGGCGGCAATCGAATGGCTGGTCCAAAAATTACGAGAACAGCATTCCCTTTCGGTTACATTCAATAATTCAACCTCCGGTTTATCGCTAAAAGATGATGTTGGCAGCATTGTTTTTAATTGTGTCCGGGAACTGCTTTTAAATATCGTCAAGCATGCGAAAGCGACAAATATTAAGATTACATTGTCCGTGAACGAAGAGAAACTTTTACTCGTGGTAACGGATAACGGGGTTGGGTTTGATAACGCTCTCCTCGAAGAAAAATCCCGGCAAGGCAGCGGTTTCGGACTCTTTAATATGCGGCAGCAGGTATCCTATATCGGCGGGTTACTTGAAATTGATTCACAACCGGCGCAAGGAACAACGGTACGACTTTCGGTTCCAATACTTGCATGATAACTATTGTTTGTTCTCCATCATAAACTAATTAATGACTACCCTACGGGCTGTAAGCTGACCACTGGCCACTGACTACTGATTACTCACATTTTTCATCAAACAAACTTATGAAACCACAAATTCTCTTAGCGGACGACCATCAATTGATGCGCGAAGGACTGCGCAAATTACTGGAAGAAAAAAAAATCGGCGACGTGATTGCCGAAGCGGAAAATGGCAGCGAGGCAATGCGGCTGACGCGTGAACGTTCTCCGAACATCGTCATCATGGACGTTTCCATGCCCGATATAAACGGAATCGAAGCGACGCGGCAAATAAAATTGGAGTTTCCGTTAATTAAAATCATCGCTCTTTCAATGCACACCGATGAACGACGCGTTCTCGAAATGCTGCAAGCGGGGGCATCGGCTTACGTCCTGAAAGATTCTTCGTTCAGAGATATCGCGAACGCTATTGATTCTGTTCTGCTGGGAAAAACATTTATTAGCCCGACAGTTGGCGGCAACATCATCAAAACATCGCTGGAACAATTAAAGCCAGTAAGCAGTCAACAGCCGATAAACTTAACTCCCGCAGAACGACAGGTTATCAAGCTCATCGCGGAAGGAAAATCGAACAAGGAAATCGCGGATATCCTCAATATTGGCATCAAAACGGTAGAAACTCACCGCCAGCATATTATGGATAAGCTCAATCTTCATACTATCGCTGAATTAACAAAATACGCAATACGGGAAGGGATGACTGAGCTATAAATTTTTAAAAATGTATCGTCATAGCTACCACGAGGGGAACATTTGGCATTTGTTATTGGTCATTAAGTTGTGTCGTACTGCTCACTGCTCTCCGCTCTTCCATTTCTCCCTTTTACTTCCAACCCTCCTTTACTTCAGTCGTTATTTACCTACGCCCTACCCGTGTCTCAGTAGTTTTTCCTTTAAAAATCAGGTGTTTACCTGATACCGCATGGTACTCCCTTATTGTATCTTATCCCATAACTCATTACTTCACCATTATTATCAATATAGGAGTACCACATGATGAAATATTTTTTAATAACAGCGCTTATTCTGTGCTCAATCACAGCCGCTAATGCACAAGGGGTTGATAACCAGAGTTTTATAAAAAGAGAGTTAAAGAAATTTGCCAAAGAGCAAAACACACTCTGGCGGGCAAACAGAGCGCAAGCTGAATCTGTAGCAACAGCTAACGGGTTGCCTATAACATTTACAGTATCCGACTCGACGGAAACCGTCTCAGCCGAGCTACAGCGTATGCAGGATAGTATCCCTATTTATTTCAAAACAACTAACGTAGAGGCGGCGACAACTATTTCCACTAATCTTTTGTGGCCCGGTCAGCTTCCTAATTACAATTACAATTTAACAGGCACGGGCGTCAAGCTTGGCGTTTGGGACCAAGCAAAGGTCAAATTTGATCATCCCGAGTTCAGCTCCGGACGTGCGGTTGATGGTCCTGATGTTGGAACAATTAATAATTATTATAGCGACCACTCAACCCATGTCGCAGGAACAATGATAGCAAACGGAACCGATCTCCTTGTCAAAGGTATGTCCTATCAAGGGTCAATCCAATCTTATGATTGGAATAATAACATTTCTGAGCTTTCTACTGCTGCCTCGAAGGATTTAATCTTTTCTAACCACTCGTATGGCATTATGGCTGGATGGACAAAATTTAAATTCACTAAAGATGGGCCAACATTTTGGGGATGGTTAGATGGTTTTGACAGTGAAGATGATAAATATGGAAGGTACTTTCCTGAGGCAAAAAATTTCGATAATTTTGCAGCGCTGGCCCCCTATCACCTTGTAGTAAAGGCGGCAGGAAACGATCGTGGCAGAGGACCGAATGCGGGTACAAGTCATTATCACTTAGCTGGCAACACGGCCAGTGGGCCCTTCACGGATACTCACATTAAAAACGGAGGAACTAACGGTTACGATTGTCTTCCCGGCGATGGAGTAGCAAAAAATATTCTCATGGTAGGCGCGGTTGAAGATTTATCGAATCCCGCAAGTCAACCACCGGTGATGACTTTGTTCAGTAGTTGGGGACCTACAGATGATGGTAGAATAAAGCCGGATATTGTAGCCAATGGATATCGATTATACTCTACAACTGCGCATAATAATAACTTACTCAATAATGATGGAGCTGAAGGTAATTACTATACCTTTGCCTCAGGTACGTCCATGGCGTCTCCCACTGTTACAGGCTCTCTTGGATTGCTCCAACAACTTCAAAAAAAACTCAATGGCACAGCGAAACTTTGGTCATCCACCTGGAAAGCGTTGCTTATTCACTCCGCAAATGAAGCGGGTCTAAATACTGGACCAGACTATGAATATGGCTGGGGGCTGATGAATACAAAAAATGCAGCTCAGATAATGCGCGCGCATAAAAATGCCCCGCCCTATATGTTCGAGAGGAAATTATCGCAGGGTGGGACAATTAAATTAGGTTATTTGAGGTTCGCTGGTTCAAAAGTAAAAGCAACCATGTGCTGGACTGACCCCGCCGGAACACCGCCTGCCGCAACTCTTGACCCAACAAATATCATGTTAGTAAACGACCTTGACATGCGTATTAAAGAAGGGCTTACCACCACACAACCATGGGTTCTCAACCCATCCTCGCCTTCATCTGCCGCTACCACAGGCGATAACATTCGTGATAATGTGGAACAGGCATTTGGACCAACTGGCGGCGCGATTTTTTACATTAAGTCGGGTACAGTGGAAATCTCACATAAGGGCACACTTTCAGGAGGCGCGCAAAACGTTTCAATTATAATGACCGGTCAACTTAATTTCATAAATGTAGCCTCTGACCCAAGCGTTAAAAAATTGTATGCCGTGAAGTTGCGTCCCGGCGGCGGCGGTACTGCGGTAGGACCCAAAGGCGCTCTGCTTTCTACAACTGATGGCGGCAAGAACTGGACGTTGAACTCCTCATTCCCAAAACTTAGCTTTAATGATGTTGATTTTTCCGACAGCCTTAATGGTTGGATTGTTGGCGAAAAGGGCATTATCCTGAAAACGACCGATGGCGGAACAACATGGACACAAGTCGTTTCAACTATTAAAGCCGCTCTCTACACTGTTAATGCATTCGATAACTCGAACGTATTGGCGGCAGGAAAGAGCGGGCTAATGTACAAAACAACCGATGGCGGCATCTCCTGGACAACTGTTACAACGAGCGTCAAAAACAATATTGAAGATATTGAATTTGTCAACGCTACAACGGGGTGGGCAGTTGGAACAAAAGGGTGCATCCTAAAAACAACGGATGGCGGCTCAACGTTTGTAACCCAACTTAGTGGCACCAAAAATGACATTAAGGGAATCAGCTTTCTTGATTCAACGACTGCCTGGGCAGTTGGAAACAAAGGAACTATGATAAAAACAACGGATGGCGGTCTCAACTGGACCCAGTTTCCGAGCGGTGTTACAAATGATTTGAATGCTGTGCATTTTGGCAAGAAAGAAGACGCTCCTCCAAAAGATAACTCAGATTGTCCTGGCATAGTTTGCGGAAAAGACGGGCTTGTACTCTTAACAGTTGACGGGGGCTCTAGCTGGCAAACCTTTGCCGGCAAAGCGTCATTAACGAAGAGTAGCTCTTTAGACCCCGGCACAAAATCTAAGGAACCTTCTCTCTATGCGATTGATTTTACGTCGGACGGATATGCAGCTGTTGTAGGAGATAAAGGCCAGATTAAAATACTCACAGACAGTGAAGAAATGCTTAACGACACTTCCACTTCGTTTACAGGACAAACCAATGAGATAGACAATGAGGAATTCTCTGGTGAAGAAACTGCTCCTGTGGAATTTGGATTACATCAAAATTATCCCAATCCGTTTAATCCTACGACAATGATTACATACGAAGTGCCTGTAAATGGATACGTTACTCTGAAAGTATTTAATACGTTAGGTCAGGAAGTAGCTACCCTGTTAAATCATGAAGAAACAGAGGCAGGAATTTCTGAAATTGCATTTAATGCCAATGGGCTTCCTTCCGGAATATATTTCTATCGCATTACTGTCGAGGCAACAGAATCGGAAACCGAAGAAAGTCGCGGGCAGATATTCTTTGATGTCAAAAAGATGGTGCTTCTTAAATAGTATCATTTGATACTGACTACAGTATCCTTTAATTTATAGCATTACTCGTAAAGGAGCAGTCGTTATCGGCTGCTCCTTTTTATTCCAACCCTTCATTACTCCGGTCGTAATTCATCTACAACCTATGACCTATGTCCAAGAGCATCTCAGTAGTTTTTCCTTTAAAAATCAGGTGTTTACCTGATGCCATCTGGCTACTATTTGACGTATTTTGTAATTGAGTAGAATAAGTCTGATTTTTTTATACCCCAATGCTTACAAAAGCCTAAAAAAACGAAGGTAAGCTAAAGTCTCTTGAAACAAAACGCCATGAAAAACGAATTTCGCACCCGTCTCAACTACCCCGACCCCTTTAAACCAACTGGCATTGAATTTGACCTGCCTGAAACCGCGCTTGTAACGGTAAAAATATTTCACAACGACGGTCAGGAAGTGAAAACAATTATTGAAAACGAGAATTATTCAGCCGGACAGCATAAGCTATCGGTAAATATAGAGAGCTTCTACGGAGGCAATTACGTGTACAGGATCACCGCGAAGGGAGAGCGCCATGAATTTTCCGAGACCCGAAGAATCGGGTAGCTCAGTAGTTTTTCCTTTAAAAATCAGGTGGATACCTGATTTACTTCGTTTCTGCTGCATCGTATCTTGGTAGAGAAATATTTTTTTACCATTTATTATTCATTTTTCTTGAGGTTATCATGAAGCATGTATGTAACATTCTCCTGCTGGCGTTGCTGGCAATGGCATTATCCGGCTCTCTGCTTGTCGCGCAATATGGCAAAGGCTTGCCTGTTTGGCCCATCGTAACGGGACCATACAATAACAATCCTTCAAATCCCGTTTCCGCTCAATATATATCAATGTGGAAATCCATACCACATGCAGTAACCACTATTCCAAATACTGTTGACGTTCTCTTCGCTCCCGCGCAGCCCGGGTTTAGCGACTGTGGTAAATTTATTTTTTATACCCTCCACAATGGCAGCACGGATGATAATAGTCTCTTTATATATCTCGGAGACGGCACACCAATACTTCAGGGTGACGGACTCAACGCCTCGCGCGCTGATGGAGAAATGCAAATCGTTCGTATTCCGGATGCCCCAACGCCGCAATGGTATATTATTTATACGAAGACCAACACAGATCTCTACGCGCCAGAAAAAGTGCTTTATTCCCGGATTGAACTAACAATATCAAATCTTATGCAAATAGTAAACGGAGAAAAAGATGTTGAGCTAAAAGATGGAAGCAACTTCGCTAACACCTATACACATGGGAAGGCGACATCTAGAACAAGCGTAGTCCCGGGATACGACCATGACTTATATTTATGCCGCAGAAGCGTTGATGTGAACACATTAAAATTGGATCGTTTTAGCATCAAGGGAGGGGCAACTCCTTCTATTGATTGGACCGGCAGTAGTAACGACGTAACAGACTCATGGTGGGCATTAACTGTGCAAGGCAGTCCAATTGAAGTCAACCCTACAGAAACAAAAATTGCTGTCGTTTCAAGAAAGGAAAGTAATAACGGAGAGAAGTTCCATCTGTTTGATGTATCAGATTTAACTACCGTAACAAGCATTACGTTAAGCAATCTATTGGTGAAAGAAGACCCGGGCTTTTCTTCAGAATTTAATGGCTCCCCTCAAACTCCATCGTTCCTGGCAACAGCGAATAACGCACAATTAGGATATTTAGAAAAATTTGAACAAAAGATAAGCGAAATCGAATTTAGTCCTGACGGTAATTTACTTTACGTATCAGAAGGCGGATATTTTCAGCCCAACTATTCTAATATTACATATCTTGGTCAAATTGACCTTACAACGAATCCATTACAAATTGCTCTAAAGGTACAAGAAACGCCATCTCAGGATTTAACTACGGGAAGCGGATTAAATTGGACGGGTGCAGAAGACGTCAATTATATATCATGGAAAGGCACCAGGCAGCTTCAAACCTCTTACGATGGTAACATGTATTTTACAAAATTAAACAGCGACGTCTTGTTTTCGATGCCGACCCCCAATACAGTATGGACACAATCAACTCTTACTCCTGCAAATTTAGATTTATCCACTCCGACCGTGCCGAATATTCAAATGACAGGATACGTCTTTTTCCTGCCAGACCAGATTGACGGGTTAGATTACAAGCTTAGCACTGAAGCTTGCTATGGCTCTATTTGTGGAGTGAAGTGGCACGACTTTGATCAGGATGGGATACGCGATGAAAACGAACCGGTCATCCCAAATTGGACAATATATTTAAATGGCGACGCCACACAAAGCGCTACCACGAACTCTGAGGGTATGTTTTGTTTCGAGGATTTGCTTATGGGTCAGTATATAGTATCCGAAGAGCAACGCTCAGGTTGGACACAAACCCATCCCTTATCTCCCGGAACGTATGCAATTGATCTTGAGCCTAACCAAAATCGCTCCGATGTTTTTTTTGGAAATTACGATGACAATTACCTCAGTGGTCGGTGCTCTGATTTTGAAGATAATACCCTGCAAGGATGGACAGATATTGGTTTAGCAACCGGCATTCAAACCGGAGGTCCTGCAGGAGGAAGCGATAAGTATTTACGCTGCTCGGACGAAGCCGGCGCTTCGCAAGTCTATGCAAGCCCCTATTATCATGGCTCATGGATTTCGGTGGCGGCGAGCGGGTCGGCTGCATTCTATTACGATTTTAATATTTTCGATGATGGTGAAGTAACGAGCAATGGACACACGCCGGGATTCTTGCTCAGCGGGGCTGGATTCCAAGCGCGGTTTACGTCGTCATTCACTGTTACAGATCCAGGAGGAGCGAATTCCGGATGGCATAGAATTTATGCTCCTGTCAAGTTAGGCGCTTCGCCTCCCGTCGGATGGACGATGGTGACGGGAACAGACGCAGATTGGAACACTCTGTTGAGCGATGTTACGCAAATAGCGTTCGGATTCGATCCATCCTCTAATCAAAGCGAAGCGTTCGGATTCGATAACGTTTGTCTGGTTGATTCGCTCTTCGGCTCCATTTCGGGCATGAAGTGGAATGATGAAAATGCAAATGGGATACGTGATGACGGTGAACTCCCAATTCAGGGTTGGGAGATTTATTTGAATGACGGTTCAACAACGCAAACGGTTACTACCGATGCAGATGGAAAGTTTACGTTCGGCGAATTGTTCGAGGATACATATACATTAACCGAGGAAATACGCCCGCCATGGAAAACTATTTACCCGCCAACGGGTTCGTACACTATCGAGTTAGAGAGTGGGGAAAATATTGCGGGAAGAGACTTTGGAAATGTGTCGAATAATCCGGGACCAACCTCTGATCCCTGTATCAAGAAAGCTCCTTTATTTTTAACTGACCCGTTGTTTACCGAACCCTTTACCGGAGAAATGGCGGTTGCTACTGTTTATGCTTTAACATCAGGCGATCCTGTTGTTGGTATAGTCAATTTGAAAAACAAAAACACATGTCCTATTAATGCAAACTGTGCTCCCGAAATGTATTTCCCCAGCCTTTGCGATAAAAGTGTTTTGGGTGATGTTTTTGGAGTTACTTTGGATGATGCAGGAAATATTTATGTTACGGCTACCTCCGCGTACTTTAGCGATGAATATGGTTTTGGCGGACCCGGAGCTATTTATAAAATTAATGGTGTATTCAATGGACCTACTGTTTTTGCTGCTCTTCCCAACAATGCAACAGCAAAACCAGCGTTAGGGAATATTGCATTCGATAAGAACAATCACCAATTCTTCGTGACGAACATGGAAGATGGAAAAATTTATCGTCTTGCGATGAATGGTGCTACGCTCAGCACGTTTGATCCTTTGAGCGCGGATAATGGCTCGCCGGGCTTCGCGCCCCTGGGAGAACGATTGTGGGGAATTGGAGTCTATAATAATAAGGTTTACTATAGTGTATGGAGTGAAGATTGTGGAACTCAAAGTGCATCCTTGTCGAACGAAATCCGCTCGGTTGCGCTTACTTCTCTTGGGGAATTCGATGCTTCCTCAGAGCAAGCCGAAATTACGCTTCCCGTACTCCCGGGCGCGAATTATTCAAATCCGGTTTCCGACATCTCCTTTTCATCTGATGGGAAAATGTTACTCTCGGAAAGAACTATGTTGGATGAAACCACTCCAAATGCCCATGCCTCCAGAGTTTTAGAATATCAGTACTCCAGTGGTAATTGGGTTCAATCACCAAATATATTTACTATTGGACAGTCTGGCTTAGATGCATCTTGCCTTATTTCAGGTTCTCCGGCTCTCGGCGCTGCCGGGGGCGCCTCCTATGGCAATGATGGCATGGTGTGGGCTACAGGCGATGCGCTGCGTTATGACGCAGGAAATAGTAATTATATTTATGGTTTACAAGGATTACCCCCGACAGGCGGCAGCATTGCGAACAGTTATCTCATTGATTTGTGGGGCAATGTCAGCATAGGAAATAAAAGAAATTTAGGCGACGTAGAAATTGTAAGCGTTTGCGGCAGCTGCATACAACCTCCGGAAGGTATGGTTGCCTGGTATCCCGGCGATAATAACTCCTTCGATTATTCTCCTTACAATCATCATGCATATCTTGTTACAGATGAAGGAGCATCCCCGGTTTATACAGATGGGGTCGTTAACCAATCGTTTGGTAACTTTTATTCTTTTAGCGACTACAAAGTTCCAGACCCGGCTGATAATCACCTCGATTTCGGTCCTGCTGTTTCTCCCGGAAGCGGAGATTTCTCATTCGATTTTTGGTACTACGTAGATTTTTCGCTGCCGAATTTTGTTCTCGATAAACGAGGAAATACTCCGCTTCGAGGCTACTCATTATTTTTTGACTTTGTGCCAGATAATACCAGAATCATCCTTACAATGTGCGATGAAAACGGGTGTACGGATTTTACATCCCCTTCTGGCCTCGAGCTTCCGCAGGGTGATTGGGTCCATATAGCAGTTACAGTGGATAGAGACCAACCGGATGGTGGAAAATTTTATCTCGATGGAGCTTTAATAGAAACATTTGATCCCACAATACGTTCAGGCGACTTAAGCAATGATTCAGCCCTGCTTATCGGTTCAAATTATCCCTTTGCCCCGATTGATTACAAAGCTCCATTTACCGGCTTTCTGGATGAAATTGAAATATTTAATCGCGCCATAACGGCAACCGAAGTTTGGGAAATTTTCGCCGCGGGCACCAGTGGAAAGTGTAAGCCCCCTTGCGAGGAGATTGAACAGACTGTTGACATTACAGTTGAACAAGGATGGAACCTGGTTTCCGTCCCCGTAGTGGTTCCGGATGCTGACCCGTCTCACATTTTTAGCAACGGGCAGATGCCCCCAACCTATTATGCCGGTGATGACGTCGGATATTTACAAGAAGCGGGAGATATCAATAACTGCAATGGATACTGGATAAAATTTCCTGCCAACAAGCAGGTTTCCATTACGGGGACGTTGCTTTGCGAGCAAAGTTGTCCGCTATTGTCCGGATGGAATCTTGTTGGAACGAGCGGCGCACCGATTGACGTTTCCGATCCGCCTAATGATTTATATGAGGCGACCACTCCCGGCGGGATAATTGAATCATTTTTCTGGGGATTCAAGCCAAAAACTGGGTATTATCAGGCTACCGCGATGGTGCCCGGGAAAGCATATTGGGTTAAAACCAGCCAGGCAGGAAAGTTTGTCATGCAATCGGATGCCTTTATCTTTAAATCCTCAGTTGATGTCTCGGTGGAGCAACAGCTCGAACAGTTCAATACGCTTATCATCAGCGATGCGAATGGCAATCGGCAAACGTTATACTTTGGCGACGCTTTGGATGAGCGCTTCCCTCTCACGTTATTCGAGTTGCCTCCCGTTCCCCCGACCGGCATTTTCGATGCGCGATTCGCGACCCAGCGTAATGTTGCAATTACAGGGAAAGAGTCGCCGAACGATGTTCCTCTTACAATTTCATCGGCATCTTATCCTCTAACAATATCGTGGAATACAAACAATGGAAGCACAGGATATCGATTGCGCGTTGGGAAGGAAGACATCGCGATGCAGGCAACCGGCAAAGTAAGCATTGAAGCGAATGATGTTCCTATCATGCTGCTCATGGGAAGTACGACAAAGTCGGTTGTTCCTACAGAATTCGCGCTCCATCAGGCATTCCCCAACCCTTTTAACCCGACAACCTCCATCGTGTTTGATTTGCCACAAGATGCATTAGTTACTCTTAAAGTGTTTGATGCTCTTGGTCGTGAAGTGGCTGTGTTATTGGAGAACCAACCCAGAGCGGCAGGAAGTCATGAAGTTGTATTCAGTGCGGATAATTTTGCCAGCGGTTTATACTTCTACCGTATTTCTGTTATATCTGGTTCTGCAACTGCTTCAAGGCAAACATTTGGCGACGTGAAGAAGATGATTCTTATAAAATAGAATAACATTTGAAAGAAAAGTGGCAGATAAATCCAACATCTGTCACTTTTCATTTTTTTGTAGTTATTGTAAAGGGAGTTCAATCGGCCATTGACCAGAAAAAGTATCAATTAATTCTCTTGTTAAGGATTACACCCGTGAGAACTTCCCCTTTTTACTCTTGACGTTCCCTCGATGCACCATAGGGTAACAGACTACGATAGTATCGTTTGATGCGAGCTTGAGATTAGAGATTCGAACAAAGAGTTCAATGCCACAAACGTTCGCGCTTCATCAAAATTATCACAATCCCTTCAATCCTACTACGACATTTTCATTTGGACTGCCTGTTCAAGCGCGGATTTAAACACTTGGGGGGATAAAAAAATGCAATGATCTGTTG
>SCUC01000150.1 GCA_004322375.1 Bacteroidota bacterium | reverse complement strand
GCTCAATTCGCATTTACGGAACCACAAGCACTTTTGGGTCCTGATGGTGTTGTATTCGGAGTGCAGGATTTAGAGCCACGTTCCGCTTACGATGCTCTTGGTAATATCTATGTTGCTGCCATCGGTGGAACGCCAGCAGGAACAGATATGTGGAAATCTATGGATGGCGGTAATACGTTTACCTACTTAGGTCAGCCGGATGGAGCTCAAGCAGCATCGGCGATGGCTGGGCGAGCCCCTGGCGCGGGCGGAGGCGATGAAGATATTGCAATATCTTCAAGCGGTAGAGTCTATATGGCTTCGCTCTGGGGTGTTCAACTACCTCTTTCTATTACGATGTGTAATTCGACAAATGGAGGAGCTACATGGGTAGCTAACCCTGTCTCGCAGATTACGCCTCTTGTTGACAGGCAGTGGATTGCAGCCTATGGCGATAACACTGTGTATCTTACATTCCAGCAACTAGGAGTGCTGCTTTCCGGCACCAATAGCATTTTCTGCGCCAAATCAACGGATGGCGGGTTGACATTTACTCAATTAACCGAGGTTACGACCCCTCAGTTCGGCGTACAGCCCGATTTCCAGGGGAATATCGCGGTTGACCCAAAGAACGGATACATTTATACTGTATTCATCGGTCATCCTGGGAATGCAATTTATGTTGCCCGGTCAACTGATGGAGGGAATACGTTCATCATTAAGCTCGTTCATCAAGGACCTATCGGCGTTTCGTACGGGAATGTATTCCCGATACTAGCGATTGATAGGAGTAGCGGAGTTCACGTCGTATTTTCCGACGGGGCAAACGTCTATTTATCAAGCTCTGCAAATAAGGGATTGATATGGACAACGCCGCTTCGCATGAGCAATGGAGCAGAAACGAAAACAGCTATTGCTCCCTGGGTTGATGCAGGCGACGCGGGAATGGTGAATGTTATTTGGTGGGGCACATCAGGAAACAGCCTTGATGAAGACGCACAATGGAAAGTCTTTATGGCGCAAACCTTGAATCCCTATGCTGCAACGCCAACCGTTACCCAAAAAGCGGTTACGGATGTATTTCATACAGGTCCGATTTGTGTTGAAGGAACGGGTTGTGCAGAAGGAACACGAAGTCTCGCGGAATATGCTTCAATGACTGTTTATCACGACGGGAAAGCGATGATAGTGTATCCCGATGATCAACAGACAGAAAATCCGTTGACATATTTTATGAAACAGACGGATGCTTCGAGCGTGATAATGACAGTGGCTAATGAAGTTGGTATAGATAAACCAAAAGAGACAACCCAGCAGTTGCCTGAACATTTCCTATTGGAACAAAACTATCCCAACCCCTTTAATCCTGTTACAACGATTCGCTATGAACTGCCGCAGGATAGCAGGGTAAGCCTCAAGGTCTATAATATGTTAGGGCAGGAAGTTGCAACGTTAGTCAACAGTACACAAGATGGCGGGAGGTATGCTGTTACATTCGATGCTTCGAACTTATCAAGCGGTGTGTATGTGTATAAGCTCACTGCGGGTTCATTCGTTGATGTGAAACGTATGTTAATTACAAAGTGACACGACGACGAACCTGTGTTTCTCAGTAGGTAATTAACAAGCATGGGTAGTGCTTAGTTCACCAGAGCATTATTCATGCGATTAGGGACCCAGCCGTTACCGTAAGCGTGGCGGCTGGGTTCTTCTTTTAAATAGTTGATTCACGAGGCGGATTTGAGATACGGGATATGAGATGTGCGATATGCTCAGGATGTAGGTGATAGGCCGTAGGTGTTTCGGATTCCTCGAGAGGATACAAAAAATAAGACATGGTTTTGGGATGGGAGATTGGTTTTAGCGTGATGGAGTAGTGGAGGAATGCAAACTGGAAAATACATGACGTGATTTATCAGGCGGAGTACAACTTAGGCTAATAACACTTACAAATAAATTGCCAATAGTGAATTGATAATTGCCAACCGGAACCTGAAAACAGGAGACAGGAAACACGACGGAGTGGAGTACAAAAAACTTACCATTAGACGAAAATCGTTTTAGACCCCTATGTTGAGTTGTTTAACTCATTTTGACTTTCCATAAACTCTTAGTAATTTAAGATGAATGAGCCTTGTT
>SCUC01000149.1 GCA_004322375.1 Bacteroidota bacterium | reverse complement strand
GGATTATTTTATTTCGAATGACACGGGGATAATGCATGTCGCAGGAGCGACTAAAACGCCCTTGTTAGCTTTATTCGGACCCACAGATCCATTGCAATGGTCATCGCAAAAAAAGGGGGATAGTTTTATCGCTGCGGAAGATGGGGATATTAATTCGATTTCGGTTGAGGAAGTTTTTTTGAAGCTTGTTGGAATGATAGAGATAAATTAGTAAAAATACTTTGAAGCCTGTATATTAGTATATGGAAATAGCTGCACATATCATGATGCAATTCGACATTCATCAATCGCCTATGTCGCTTCCGTTGAATCTTGAGGAAGAAATAACGCATTTGAAAAGAGAACTCAACGCGGTTCTTCTTGCGCATTATTATCAAGAGAGCGAGATTCAGGACATTGCAGATTTTGTCGGCGATAGTCTGGAACTATCCCGAAAAGCAGCTGCAACGGATGCCGATGTAATTGTGTTTGCCGGAGTACATTTTATGGCGGAGACGGCTAAAATCCTTAGTCCCCAAAAACAGGTATTGATGCCTGATGTCAATGCCGGTTGCTCGTTAGCGGAGGGATGTCCTGCGCCTGAATTCAAACGATTTATTGAAGAGCATCCCGGCCATGTCGTGATTTCCTACATCAACTGTTCTGCAGAAGTGAAAGCGTTAAGTGATATTATCTGCACGTCGAGCAATGCAGAGAAAATCATTAGACAAATTCCAGAAAACCAACCGATTATTTTCGCGCCGGATAGAAATCTTGGAAAATACTTAGTCAAAAAAACAGGGAGGCAGATGGTTATCTGGCAGGGGACGTGCATTGTACACGAAACATTTTCCGAGAAAAAGATTTATCATCTGAAAACTGTTTATCCGGAGGCAAAGCTCATCGCGCATCCTGAATGTGAAGAAGTTGTGCTTGACCAGGCGGAATTCATCGCGTCAACAAGCGGGCTGCTCCGGTTTGTTCAGCAAAGTCCTGATAAAGAATTTATTGTTGCGACGGAGACGGGCATTATCCATCAGATGCAAAAAGCGTGTCCTGATAAGTTATTTATTCCCGCGCCACCGGAAGAAAGCTGCGCATGCAATCAATGTCCCTATATGAAGCTGAACACGATGGAGAAAGTCTATCTTTGCATGAAGAACCGCTCGCCGGAGATAACCATGCCTGAAGAAATGCGCCTGCGCGCACTCAAACCGTTGCAGCGAATGTTGGAGATGAGCTGATGGAGGAACAGGTGTTAACAGTTGATGAACGACGTTCGTTGCTAATAGATATTATCGTCAGACAACAGCAGCCCGGCTCCGGTTCCTGCAAAGAATTTCTTTTAAAAAGGACAGCAGAAATGAAATGGACCGACCTCACGAAAATATTATCGCCAATTACCTGGGCAGTAATAGGCGCGGTAGCGACGAGACATTACATGCCGGAACGAACGACAAAAGATTTAGATTGCCTTATTTCGTCAGACGATGGAAATGCTGCAAGAGAAAAATTTCTTGCTGCGGGCTTTGAATTTCAGTCCGAGCTAACTATTGGCGGTTCTTCGTGGTTGACTCCAGATGGAAAAGCTATTGATGTAATTGAATCGAGAAATGAATGGGTCGAAGAGGCTATACATCAAGCACAACATAATAGAGATTTACAGGGGCTGCCGATTTTACCTTTACAGTATTTAGCGCTAATGAAATATCAAGCAGGCAGGCCACAAGATATCGCAGATATAACACGGATGTTAGGGCAAGCAAATGAAACAATGCTGTTAGCTACAAGAAATACTTTTCTCTTGTGGATGCCTTCGGCGTTGAAGGATTTAGAAAGTTTAATAAGGGCAGGCAAACTAGAAATGCTATAATCGTACGAAATAATTTTTACTAACCTTATGAAATCAACAAGACGTCTCTCTGTTATTCTTTTTTTACTTTTTACTTTTTCCTTTTTACTTACCGCGCAGTCTTCTCGTCCTTATGATTCGCTCGCGTTGCAAATAATAAAAACTGGTCTCGGTTCAGGACAATCTTACGAGATGTTGAGAGAGCTTTGCTCAACCATCGGACATCGGTTGAGCGGTTCGCCACAGGCGGCAAAAGCTGTTGAGTGGGCGAAAGCCAAAATGGAATCGCTGCAATTCGATAGCGTTTATCTCCAAAAGGTGATGGTTCCTCACTGGGTACGCGGAGATGTGGAGACTTCGTGGGTGGTTGGTACATCGCTTGGAACGAATGGACATGCGAAAGAAAACTACCCGCTTTCGATTTGCGCTTTGGGCGGAAGCATCGCGACACCGGAAGAAGGAATTACTGCCGAAGTTCTCGAAGTGAAGACATTTGAGGAATTACAAGCAATGGGAGAACAAGCGAAGGGAAAAATTATCTTCTTCAATCGTCCGATGGATAAGACGAAACTGCAAACGTTTGAAGCATACGGCGGCGCAGTGAACCAACGTGGAAGCGGCGCAGTGGAAGCAGCAAAAGTTGGGGGAGTCGGGGCATTGGTGCGCTCGATGACGACTGCGCTTGACGATGTTCCGCATACCGGCTCGATGCACTATGCCGATTCGATTCCCAAGATGCCGACTGCAGCAATCAGCACGGTTGACGCGAATTATTTGAGCGAGCTATTGAAGAAACAGCCACATGCAAAAATCTATTTTAAGCTAACATGTGAAGCGTTGCCAGATGTTGAATCGGCGAATGTTATAGGAGAATTGCGCGGCACGGAATTTCCGAACGAAGTGATTGTGATCGGAGGACATTTTGATAGCTGGGATAAAGGGGATGGCGCGCATGATGACGGAACAGGCTCTATGCAATCTATCGAGGCACTACGATTATTGAAGGAGCTAGGATTAAAGCCGAAGCGAACAATTCGCGCTGTGCTGTTTATGAACGAGGAAAACGGTTTGAGAGGGGG
>SCUC01000148.1 GCA_004322375.1 Bacteroidota bacterium | reverse complement strand
GGAATCTGAGCTTTATACGAAACAAATCCTATTTGGCGAGGTTGAATTACGGAACGATACAACGTTCTATACAAGGCACGGGGATTGGTTTGCAGAATTATGTTTATGGATCGCAGGTATGTGTTTCGTATCTGCATTAGGACAGAGGATATATTTAACAATTCGAAAACAACAAAAGGTACATAATGAACTACATTGATTTACGAAGTGATACGGTAACAAAACCTTCTAAGGCGATGTTGGAAGCGATGGTTCATGCAGAAGTCGGAGATGACGTTTTTGGCGAAGACCCGACGGTGAACAAACTGCAAGAACGCGTTGCTACAATGTTTGGAAAAGAAGCGGCGTTATTTGTACCCAGCGGTGTGATGGGTAACCAAATATGTATCAAGGTTCACACACAGCCGGGAGACGAGATTTTGCTCGATCAGGACGCTCACATCTTTGTGTATGAGACTGGCGCACCCGGATTGCTTTCGGGTGTTCAGATGAGGACAGTGATGGGAGTTGACGGGATAATGACCGCCAAGCAATTGAGAAAATTGATGCGCCCGCGCGCGTATTATCTCCCGATACAAAAACTTATCTGCCTGGAAAATACGTTCGGCAGAATGGGTGGAACGGTTTTCCCGATGGAAGAAATCAAGGAAATTGCCGAAATGGCGCATGATTATAAGCTGCGCATGCACCTTGATGGTGCAAGGCTTTGGAACGCTTCTATCGCCACCAAGATTGAACCACGTGATTACGCCCAGTATTTCGATTCGCTGACCGTCTGTTTCTCGAAAGCGTTAGGCGCGCCCGTTGGCTCCATGATTATGGGGACAAAGGAGTTTATTGACCGCGCACGACGCTACAGAAAAGTATTCGGCGGTGGAATGAGGCAGGTTGGCATTCTCGCTGCCGCCGCGCTCTACGCGTTAGATAACAACATTGAGCGGATACAGGAAGATCATGACAAAGCGGCTTACTTTGCTAACGAGTTAAAGGATTTGCCTAAATTCCACATTGACATGCGGACTGTTCAAACGAACATGGTTATTATTGAGATTCAAAAGCTCAAGAAATCTCAACAAGAGGTGTTGACCACGTTAAAGGAACAGGGCGTGTTAATGACGCCGGAACGTCATGCTTCCATTCGCGCAGTGTTTCATCTCGACGTGAGCATGGAGCAGGTGAAGCAAGCCGTGGACGTCATCAAAAAACTCTATGCTTGATGAACGAAGAGTTCAAATTTAAGACTGAACTCCGCGTAAGAAACTATGAGGTAGATTGGCAGGGCATAGTCCACAATGCCAACTACCTCTTATATTTTGAAGTCGGGAGGATTGAATATCTCAGGCATCTCGGTATCCCTGTAACAATGGATACGATAATGGGAGAGGCAAAAATAGTTGTCGCGAGAAATGAAATCAATTACCGCTCGCCTGCCCGGTTTAATGACACACTCGATATTTACACAAGAATCTCTTCCATTAAAAACACCAGCTTTGTGTTTGAAGGAATTATGAAAGAAGCATCATCCCGCCGTCTGCTCGCAGATAATATCTCTGTTCATGTTTGGCTCGAAGCGAACAGCGAGACGCCCACGCGTGTGCCTGATGCTTTTCGGGAGATAATACGGGAGTATGAGGGGCGTTGAACGCAGAGAGGGGAGGGGTTGAGGGAGGAAAGAAAGTAAAAGACCTTCAAGGTTTTGAAAACCTTGAAGGTCTTTTTTATAGAATCATTTCGTCAATATCATCTTCTTAATATCGGTATATTTGCCTGCAGTTAACTGGTAGAAATATATCCCGCTCGGCAGCGCTTTTGCATCGAATGTAACCGACTTGTAACCTGCATCCTGCGTTTCATTCACAAGTATAGCAACTTCTTCTCCGAGCGTGTTATATACTTTCAAGGTTACATAGCTGTCTTCCGCTAACTGGTAGCGGATGACTGTTTGCGGGTTGAAGGGATTCGGATAAGCGCCTATCAGCTTTGTTTCCGTTGGAAGAAGATTTACTTTGGCAATTCCTTGTTTTGCTGACGCCATATCTGTTTGATACTCTACTATGTTTGATGAAGCCGATGGAACAGAATCTAACGTGGACAACGATTTCACATAATACGACACATAAATATCTCCGTCCCCTATATTGATGATGCCATCTAAATACGATAAATTGGCGCCTGTGTATTTTAATCCAGAAAACGGTCCCCCTATCCTGTAAAGTTTATAAAACACATTTCCCCATCCTGTAATTGCATCCCATCGGGGTTCCGGGTTAACACCGTTAGCATGGATATTCGCCCATAATGCTGGCGCTGGCGGTGGAGTAAGCTTACAGCTCCCTGTCGTTGACCAATCACTCTCACCAACCCCGGAAATAATCCCTTTGACGCGCCAGTAATATGATGCTGTACCGGCTAAGCCGCTCACGATTTGCGCAGTATCGGTTATTCCTGAAACGTCATAAACGGTTGTTGCAAAGCTTGATACAGTAGAAACTTGAACTCTGTACGTAGTATTCGGAATATATCGCCAACGTAACGTTGGGGGATTTGAGCTTATAGCATTGTTTACAGGAGAAACAATGGTTGGCACGGGAGGAGGGTCCGAGGAAAGAATGGAATACTTGAATTTTACATTTTGAGGTGTAGTCGGATACCAACCTTTAAATACGGTACCGCAATAGACTTCGTACACGTAGGTACGAAGCGTAGCGCCGGTTGATGTTAAAGTCCCAGGAACAACGTCGCACCATCCCATTGAGAAGTTTCTTGCTACACCATTTACAATTTCTTCACTGTTCCAGCCAATCTTTTCTGTATCGGCTCCTGCACCTCTTCCCCAAACAAAAGGAATATCACTAAACGAAAAGCTGATATTTTTTCTTACTTCATGTTTTTTTACTGTAAAAGAGGCAGATGTCGTTCCTTCACCCTCACCACTACCACAAAATGACGATGGGTAGATTTCCATTTGATAAGGTGCGCTTGGTCCCATATCGGCGCCTCCTGTAGTTGTGCCATACGTCAGTTGGTAAGGAGGTCTTAAATAATCCAATGCTTTTTTTGCATTGATGAGTCCCGCACCGGTTTCATTATCAAATCCAAGAGGATTGATATCATCTGCGCTCATTTTGATAATGTTTTCTATATCATCATTGTAGAGAGTTGGCTTCAAGGAGAGCATTAATGCAGCAAGACCAGTTACGTGAGGTGCACCGAAAGAACTTGCTGAGACATATCCATAACTATTTCCTGGCTCTGTTGTATAGATACCACCAAAATCTACTTGTGGATGTTCACCTCCAGGTGCTGAAACATCTATCCAAGCACCTGTACTGGAGAAACTCGATCTGCTACCGAGATTATTTACAGAACCAACTGTAATAATGCCTTGTCCAAATGCAGCAGGGTATTGAATAATATTTTCAAACTGGTTTCCCATGGTAACCACAGCGACGCAATTCTTTTTGTAGGCGTCGGCAAACGCTGATCGAACAGTAACGGAATAGCGCCCAACAGGTGTCAACTTCCAGCTATTATTAATCACTACAGGGTCAATCCCACCCCTCTCTATGCCGCTTGCAATAGCGTCAGCTAAGCTAGCGTCAGTAGCATTGCCCCAATCCTCGTTGATAATACCTACGTTCCATGCCACGCCTGCTACTCCGATTCCGTTGTTTCCTTGTGCCGCGGCTATACCGGCTACTTCTGTGCCATGTTCTCCATTGTCCCCGGCGTCACCAGTAACGCGGCCCCCAAAATCTACATGGTCAGTTTGCATTCCCTCATCAACGATTACAATCTTGGCATCATTGGAACCCGTTGTTATGTCCCATGCTTCGGTGGCTTTGATGTCCACGCCGATTGTTCCGTTTCCCTGGATGGCAGTGCCATCGTTTTTTAACGCCCATTGACGGTTGAAATTGGGGTCATTTGGAGTAAGAGCATCAACCTCGGAGTACCCATTTGGCTCAGCGTAGAGAACATCTTCTTCCTTCAGCTCACCGATAAAAATATCTCGGTTGTATGTATCAGGCAACAGCAGGAGATACACGTTGGTCCAATCGGTTAGCCGGACAGTCTCGCCGGTTCTCGTTACCGCAAGTGTATCCTCCGGCTGAAAATGAGGAATCAGACGGGAGATAAGTTCTACGCCTGCATTCTGAAATAATTGCTGAAGCGACGCGGAATTAATTTGAAACGAGGCTGGAAGCGCGCTTGTGCTTCCGGAAGGTGGCGTTAGCACGCCCGGTGCAAACATGGCTATTACTTCACGCTCGGGATATAGAGAAGAACTCTCTCCCTGACTGTACGCTGCAGCCGTAACGAACATAATAATGATGATTACACAATAAACGTGTAGGTGTTTCATTTTGTGATGCTCCTTTCTTGTTAATGAAATTATGTTAGTAGTTAGGAAAAAAAAGGTTTCACTCGCGCGCGGATAATTCCAAAATCCAGTTCGCTTGGAGGCTGTCGAAAAAGTCCAACGTTATCATCCCGAATCCTGATTATAGCATTTGCAAAAGTTTCTTCGACTTTGGAATGACGATTGTTTTTAATGACATCGAAAGGCGTTTTGTCATTCCCGCAAAAGCGGGAATCCAATCATCCTCTCGGTTTCTATGGGCTGATTGGATAACTGTTTTTGCGGGATAGTGGATAATGTTTTTGGAACTACACTTCATATTCTATAGTTCTCTCATTTTCCTTGACTCTGTCAGTATGTCAGCTGCCTCAAGCCCGTTCCGTCTGAGTTTATTATCCAGAGATATCCGCTGCCCATTCGCGGGCAAAGTCCATCCCAGAATAGAAAGACAATCTGAGTCCCATCGGGGCTTAGATCGAAATCGTAGGCATAATCGGGAGAAATTTTTTGCATTGTTATACCCGTACTGTCCATTGCCCAGATTGCCTGTGGTCCTATTTTAGGGTCAGAGAGAAAATAGAT
>SCUC01000147.1 GCA_004322375.1 Bacteroidota bacterium | reverse complement strand
GTAACCAGGCGGGCAATGACGATATACGCAGTCGGGTTAGTGCCAAAGCCTTGTTGAAATGCTCCAAGGTTTTCATACGTTCCGGTAAGATGCCCTATTCCATAATGAATTGCCTGTGCTGCGAACTGAAGATAAAACGTCAGTGCCGGATAGTTGAAAAAGTGGGGATTAAAATCTACCCCCTCCTTTCCCCAATTCCACATATTCCATGCCTTTTGGAATGGTGTCGCCTCCTCAAATAAATCCGGTAACGACCAGCCGATATTCCAGAGCCGCAGCCCTATCCCCAGAGCAAGGATAATCAAGAAAAACTTGTGTTGAGAAAGTGTATGAATGATTTTTTTCATTGAAAGTAAAACATAAAGAATTTTTTATTGGTGTACAATTTGCTCAACTGTCCCGGAAGTTTGCTCAAAATAGGGAACTTCTCAAAACAAAGTCTAACTGTCATTCCGAGGGAGCGAAGTCCCGCTTTGCGTGAAGGAATCTCAATGCTTGAGGAATTTGAGACACTTTGAGCATCATCAGCCTCGGCGGATTCATCTAGATAAAGCTGGGGTTCGGTCAATGACTCGCCTACGGCTCGTAGAGTAGGGAATGACAGTCCCTCCTAGTTTTGGAACCTTTAAATTTTGTTTTTCATTTCTGGAATGTTACCTTTCGGAAGAACGTGAATGCGCTAAGAGGCATTTGCATTTCTAATAAATAATTCTAGATAGTTTTTAAACAAAATTGATGGAGCAGTTATGAAAAAACTTCTTTTTATTTGTACAATTCTACTCATCGGGATTAGCGCTACACAATTGAGCTACACAGAGGATGCTGCTAAAGAAATAACATACCTCATACAAGTTAAGTCAACTACGCCGGAGAACGCTCATGTTCGTTTTACCGCAGCGTATGCAACAGATAAAGAAACTGATTCATCGCAACTAAAGATTATCGAAGGTGAAACTCCTTATGAGGTAAAACTCACCACTACTAACTTTTTAGGCATATTCCAGGATAATTCGCTCAATAGCAAAATTAATGTTAGCCTAACAAAATTTGTCAATGGCATTAAGTCTCATAATAGTGTCGAAGGGACCGGTTCGCTTAACATCCTCTACGCCGGCAATTCAGGAGTGGGATACGGTTTCCCCACAACCTTTTCCGATTTCTCAAGCAAGTTTAATGACTTAATGGATGAACAGTCTAAACGGGGTAGATAAGTTTTCAATGTGATGATTGTGTGTCGGTCCGCCCCGGCGGATCCGTCTCGATACCACATAGTTAGATCGAAAGATTATCTTCATTGTTATTGTAGGGGCGAGGTAACCTCGCCCCTACTTTAGTTTGTGGTTATGTCTACTTAAGAAATCTACATTTTTTTTGTCTGTATCATTCTATTAATTACCGCAGAAACATCAATACTAACTTCAGTACGCGATAAGACGTTATGACCCCCATCGGCAACACACCCTTAATAAAATTAGAAAAACTCTCGGAACCCGGCTGCGCGGAAATTTATATAAAATATGAAGGCGCAAATCCTACAGGAAGCATGAAAGACCGGATGGCTCTTTCAATGATTGAAGGCGCGGAACGGAGAGGTGAGCTGAAACCCGGCGGCAGAGTCGTGGAATACACCGGCGGAAGCACCGGCAGCTCGTTGGCAATGGTATGCGCCTGCAAAGGGTATCAAGCGCACTTTGTTTCCTCCGATGCCTTTGCAGAAGAAAAGCTCCAGACGATGCGCGCATTCGGAGCCAAACTTGACATTATACCAAGCGAGGGTGGTACAATAACTGCTAAGCTGATTGACTCGTTGATTGAGCATGCGAGAGAATTAAGCAAAGCCCCAAACACATTCTGGACTGACCAATTTAATAATGTAGATAATAGAAATGCTTATCACAACATGGCAAGAGAAATAATTAATGTTCTCGGTACAAACATCAATGAGTTTATCATGGGGGTCGGCACGGGAGGTTCTTTCTCAGGAAACTCCGAAGTGTTCAAAAAAGAAATTCCCGGCATCAGATGTATTGCTATCGAGCCGCTGCATGTGCGCGCTCTTTCAGGAGGTGATATATCAGGCAAGCACAGGTTAGAAGGCATCGGCTCCGGATTTGTTCCTGCCATCACTCGATTAGATTTAGCAGATGAAATCATCGCTGTCTCGGATGAGGATGCCTACAACACCGCGCGAGCGCTTGCAAGAAAAGAAGGCATCTTTGGCGGCATTACTTCCGGCGCAAACGTCTGGGCTGCAATTCAGCGCGCAAAAATTATCGGTGCTGGAAAGAAAATAGTAACCATTGTCGTTGATTCAGGATTAAAGTATTTGAATGGGGATTTGTATAGATGAGAAAGAATTCTCTGCCAATGTATGCTTTATCCTCCCTATTTAATACGTACAAGCCTGATTGGCATTGACCGACGCGGATTCGTTATCTTGACAGTTAAATTTGTTTTCACTAAATTGCCTCACACAAACTACAATATCATATAAAAAGATAAACTCCCATGGCAGAACTAAAAACCAAAAAAAACAAGGAAAGCGTGCTTGCATTCCTTAACGCTGTTGAACCTGAAACCGTAAGGAACGATTGCCTCCAGCTAAAGAAACTCTTTGAGAGCGTAACAAAGAAAAAAGCCGCTATGTGGGGAACAAGTATTGTCGGTTTTGGTATGTACCATTATAAATCCGAGCGAAGTACGCAGGAAGGCGATTGGCCCCTTACCGGATTTTCCCCGCGAAAGCAAAACATCACGTTATACATTATGCCGGGGACAAAGAAGTATGCCGCGCTTCTTAAACAATTAGGAAAACATAAAACTAGCGCGGGTTCATGTATCTACATTAAAAAATTAGCAGATATTGATACAAAAATATTAGAAGAGCTAATAACAGCTTCTGTAGCCGATATGAAAAAGGCATACAACGTCAAGTAATTTTATCTACATGAAAACGTAAGATTACATCACAATCATCATCAGGAAATATACTATGAAACAGTCGCTACAGTTTGTTATAGTAACCATGTTCTTTATTATCTGCCAGTCGGTTGCCCAGCAGCAATCTACTTCCGGTGAATCAACTGAGCTGAAGCTAACACCTAGCGCGGTGCGGGAGAAACTTGCCTTTCTCGTCGGGAACTTTACAACCGAGACCAACATGCCGGCTTCACCGATGCTTCCGAAAGACGGCACCGGAAAGGGTTCCTGTGAAATCTCGTGGGCGCTCGATTCTATGTTTTTGTTGATTGATGATAAGAGCAGCAACTCGGTGTTCGGTACGTTTAACCAGCATGGGGTGCTTGGGTACGATGCAATGAATAATCAGTTCACGCTCTCGATGTTTAACAACTTCGGCGACCGCCCTTCCTACAAAGGCAACTTCGTTGGCGACACGCTTATCATGGAAACCAAAATACCAATGCCCGGACGTTCCTTTGACCAGAAAATACTCTGGTACAAAGATGGGGATGCAGTCAAATTACAAGTGCTGAATGATATGGGAAAAGGATTTGCTCTTACTCTGGAACAAACGGCTAAACGTGTT